>JAPPBX010000109.1 GCA_026702755.1 Candidatus Poribacteria bacterium
ACAACCGGGTGCAGATGCCATCAGGGAAATAGTTTTGCATGACTTACATAGTTTCATTATTTTCATCTGAACCGCAGAACATTACTAGCAATAATATTCCACAAACGGTGACAAGAATCCGCTGCATCTGTCCTCTTTTCAGTTTTTCGATTTAATCCGCTATCAATCAACTAAATATGGTATAATATTACCTATACGCCAAAATAGTATAGCATATCGCTAAGTAGATTTTCTGTTTTTTTTGCCAAACACAAAGGAGAGGACATGTTAGGTGTGATTATAGGCGACATCGTCGGTTCCATTTATGAATGGGATCGGATAAAAACTAAAAATTTTCCTTTCTTCGACGATACCTGCATTTTCACAGACGATTCGGTCTGCACTGTTGCAGTTGCCGATATTCTTTTACACGATCTCCGTCCAGTAGAAACGATGCAGGCGTGGTGTCAGCGTTACCCAGGGCGCGGTTACGGCGGTATGTTTGGCGAGTGGATTTATGCGGATTCCCCTCAACCCTATAACAGTTACGGTAACGGTGCGGCGATGCGCGTCTCACCAGCGGCGTTCTTGAACCGGGACGATCTGGAAGCTGCGCTCTCCGCCACCAATAAAGTAACCGAAATTACCCACAATCACCCAGAGGGCATAAAAGGCGCGCGTGCAACAACTTACGCCATCTGGCTCGCGTATCGAGGCGTGAAACCAGAGACGATTCGCGAGATTATCACCGCCGACTGTGGGTATGACTTAACGCAAACAGTAGACGACATCCGTCCCAGCTATACCTTTAATGTGACATGCCAGGGCACCGTGCCGCAGGCGATAACATGCGCACTGGAATCAGTCAGTTTTGAAGACGCAATCCGTAACGCCATCTCTCTCGGCGGCGATGCGGATACTCTCGCCGCTATCGCTGGTCCCATCGCTGAAGCATTACACGGCGTTCCGGATGAACTCATAGAACAGACAAAAACCCACTACCTCTCTGATGCCCCAGACATCCTTGAGGTGATACAGGAAATGTATCATTTGCAATAAACGCTTGACAAATAGATTAAGTTTGTTATGCTTAGGACTTACGCATTTCCTCTTAAAGTCCCCCTGATAAGCGGGGAATGCCATAAGGAGAACCTTCATACCGTTGATTGATTTAGGGGGTTTAAAGGACAAAAATTACCACTTTCTGCGTCTAAATTTCTGATATTTCCTTAATTTGCGTAAGCCCTGATGCTTTTATGGTGAATTGGAAAAATAAATTCACGCTTCCAGCCTCTGGCTGGTAGGTGAGGTTTCCTAACCTCACTGATGCACAGTGTGTAAAAGTGGACAGAAACGATTGACTCCAGGGACTCCAAGGTTATCCTCATTGATGGAAACCAACTTGCGCAGCTGATGATTGATCACAACGTCGGTGTTTCCGTAGAGAAAACTTATGAAATCAAACGCGTAGATTCCGATTACTTTGCTGAAAACACCGAAAATTCTTAAAGATGTTAGCGACAAGAGGGAAAAATGAAAACGTTTGGAACCCAAGGTCCCGTAAATCCTAAAGAGAACTACGTAGTCTCGCGCACCAGAGAGATCGCGGATTTTGTTGAACGTGTGAAAAAGGGGAAATATATTGTCCTTTTCGCACCTCGACAGACCGGTAAGACGACGCTCTTCCGCACTGCGATGGACACTCTCATGGCTGAAGGATATTTCCCAGTCCAACTGAATTTTGAAGCGTATATTGACTTAACACCTGCTGCTTTTTATCGTTACCTTCACACGGATATTTGCAAGAAAATTGAGTTCGTTTTCCAAAGGCAAGGTGGCACACCCTCTCCAGCTTTGAAGCAGTTTTTGTCGAACGTTGAGATAATGGACCATGTGTCAATGCGGATTTTTTTTCAACAACTCCCCAATTTCCTTGCAGCACCTGATAGCCAGCAAAAGGTTGTTCTCATCATCGACGAATTTGATGCAATACCGCCTGACGCGGTTCGCGGCTTCCTTCACTCACTCCGGTACATTTACCTTGATAACTCCAGGCTTCGGTGTCCTTATAGTGTTGGCATTGTGGGTGTCAAGAACATCACGCAGCTTAACTACGACCGATCAATCTCGCCTTTCAATATCCAAGATGAATTCCATTTACCGAATTTTACACTCACGCAAGTCCGCGAACTTTTTGAGCAGTACACCGAAGAAATAGGACAAGCCTTCGCACCTGAAGTTATCACCTTTATTCACAAACAGACTGCGGGACAGCCCTTTCTCGTTAATCGCTGCGCACAGATGCTCACCGAGGAGATGGACATTCCGAAAAATGAAACGATTGCGTTAAGTCACTTTTTTAAGGCACATAGACGGCTCCTCCGCGAACGGAACACCAATATCGACCATCTGCTTACCAATATCCGTAGGGACCGCCGGTTTGAGAAAATCCTCATGCGGATTGCCTCTTATGAAAGAGGTTTACCTTTTAATCTGGACAATGACATCATGAATGAACTCGCAATTTATGGAGTAATCGCAGAAAGCACTGACGGGATGTGTGAAATTGTCAATCCGATTTATCAACATCGTATTCTGCAGACTTTTAAACCTCTGTTTAATGGACTGGAGAATGATTATTTCTCTGAAGACAACGGGGACGATTTTATTGATTATCTAACACTTGATGGCATGATTGAGATGGGAACACTCCTTGAAAATTTTCAAGGTTTCATCGCACGCGCCGGTTTCCGTATTTTGCAAGTACCGGATACACCCCAGGAGTATGTCGGGCAACATCTCCTTTATGCCTATTTAGAGCAGCTTGTCCACAGTGTCGGTGCCACTATGTTTCTTGAAGCTCAGACCGGCCGTGGGCGGATAGATCTCATTATTGTTCACAACCAGCGCAAATACATCGTTGAAACTAAGATTTGGGAAGGCGACAGACGCTACAAGGCAGGCAAGAAACAACTCGCTGCATATCTCAAATTAGAAGGGGCACAAGAAGGCTACTATGTTGTGTTTGACCATCGTAACAATCCTACCTCACGCCTCGAAACTGAGATAATAGACGGTTTGAAAGTCCGAAGTTACGTTATTCCTGTCCTGCAAGAACGACCTTCAGCAGTTTAGGGCGGATGTCCGTTTGCCTTCTGTTTCTTTAAACCACCTCCAGCCAAACCCCTGGCACGAACCCCGGATACTCCCCTTCACTAAACGCCGGATAGTAGACATCCTCACCACTGAACTCGTGAACAGCCTCACCCCCGCTCCCATCTGGAATATGCACCCTACACATATACGCACGCTCACGGAACAGCTGCTGCGGAGTCGGCGTAGACGGATCCACGCGGTATTCTGCCAACGCTGCTGCGTCTACTGTAATCCCCAACCCCGGCGACTCAGGAACCGCAATCGTTCCGTCAACAACAGCAAGTCGATCTTCAAGCAGGTCGGATTCCCACAACTCATGACACGTAATCGCCGGTAATTCCGCTTGCGATAACACCGCACCAAGATGCACCGAGTATGCCGTTGTAATCCCCGTGCCGACCATCTGAAGCCAATAAGGTTGTTCAAACGAAGCACAGAGCGCGTTCGTCCGTCGGAGCGAGTTTACACCGCCACCGACAACAAACCCACCGCAACATCGGGCATGCAGGCACGATTCGTTGAAATGCTCCACAATCCGTTTCTGAACATTCGCCTGCAACCGTACCGCACCCATCACATCAGTTCCGAGATAGTACGGACTCTCGTAGATAGCGACGTTCGGGTGCTCGTCCAGCTGCTGTAAGACAGGGATAGCGTTATCTGCAGTCCGCAGGAAACCGTTGAAGTCGATGTCGAGTCGATAATCTGCTGGCACGGCATTGCCAACAGCATCGACCTGTGCAAAGATGTCGCGCCACGGACGCGCCTTCAGTTTTGCGGAGGTATAACCCCGTTTCACGGATTCCTGGACTTCCGCCACCCAATCCTCTGGCGGCATATCGATGTCCCACCACGAAATAGGACACCGCTCGCGGATTTTGGGTCCGATGAGTTGATAAACCGGGACACCAACGGATTTGCCAATCGCGTCAAAAAGCGACATCTGGATGCCGAACCCGATGCTATCGTCGTTCATACACGCAAATGCGTTTTGTCCGATGACTTGTTCAATGTTCGCCGATTCGTCCCCTAAATTTTCACCGTAACCGATAACACCGTTGCTGAGTTCGACGCGGTAAACGTGGACGCGTTCGCCGTGCGTCAAGGCGCGGTGCATGTGTCGGCTGACCCGTTCGTGATAAAATGGCACGTTCAACGGAATCGCTTCGAGATGTTTGATGCTAAGCATGAGGTTTCTCCTAAGTTTAAGGATACGCTTGCGATATTGTATCATATTCCCAAAATTGCCCGTAACAATATTCTCACAGCAAACTTGATTCTTTGAAGGAAACCCTCACCCCTTACCACTAAAGAAGTCAAAGTTTTGAACACTGTTTTCATGCGGTATTCTTTTTCCTGACTACTGATTGCTGATTGCTGACTGCTAACGGCTTTGATTTGACATCCCCCCGTTTTGTCGCTATAATATCTTTAACGACACAACATTAACACGTTACTGTTTTCGCAAGTAAGGAGCATTGTATGGCGAGTATTAAACCCTTCACTGTTTCAAATCAACTCTTAGATCAGCCTGAGAAACTCCGAGAACAGGCGCAGCAAGACGGGTATCTTTTTTTTCGCTGTTTGATTGATGCCGATTCCATCTACAACTTACGTCGGGATTTCTTGGAAATCTGCCATCGGCACGGTTGGGCAAAGGGTGAAGCCGCGTTGATGGACGGCATTCGGACGGGCGGTCCTTATATGGAAGGGGATGATGGGTATTGGCCCGTCTTAGACGAGTTCCAAAGCATGGAGTCTTTCCACGCCTTCGCACACCATCCTGCGATTTTGGATATGTGCGACAAACTCTTCGGTGAGAAGACACTCGTGCATCCGCGGAATATCGGAAGGATTATGTTCCCCGAAAACACGAAATATACGACACCCTCACATCAGGATTATATCCATATCCGAGGTACA
>JAPPBX010000110.1 GCA_026702755.1 Candidatus Poribacteria bacterium
CCGATGAGAGAGATGGGGAACTGGCGCGAGTATTTTATTGGATACCTTGCCGCCGACCGCGAGGCAGCAATTGATTATCTGCAGTTGACATTGGAAGAATACCTTGCTGATGGCGACCTGCCTTTCTTTTGGAAGGGCATTCGGACTTTTGTAGAATCGCAAGGTGGCGTTTCCAAACTTTCCAAACGAACGGGTATTGAAACTGAAACACTTTCAAACATGCTCTCTAACGAAGGTGCACCGCGGTTAGATACGTTCCAAAACTTATTGACAGCACTTAAGCGTTGTCTGAAAAATAAGGATTATCCCAATTGTACTTGAGCATTGCACTTGGCTAAATCATAGAATCAAGGATTTTGAAACTCTTCCCCACAAAGGCAAAAGGGAGCGAATACGTTAGGCAAAAATGTTTGGCCCCACGAGTAGTTCTGTTAATAGAACACCCACCGGCATGCGCGCGATCTTTCACAGGTTTTTGTTCAACTAACACTGACACTAATTGGAGCAGAAGGGTAACCGATGTTTGTGAAAATTGGAGCATGGATTTTAACAAAAGCGATTCCAGTATTTTTAAAAGAAGTCGGGGAGTGCGTTAAGAAGGGATACCAAGATTCAAAAAGTGCCGCCCATGATTACGATACTCCCTACAAGGAACGTCACGATCAACCTCAGGTCTTTTGCGTTGGAATGGAAGCACAAAGATCGCTTGACAACTTTTATGTAGTCGTTCAGTTCCTAGATAAGAGGAGGGCAACAAGGCATAACTCTATCGAAGACGTTAAAAAAACACTCCGAGAGAAAGGTAAACAGTATTTCAATGCAACTTCAGATAAACGCCAGGGTGGGATGAGGATTGCCACTAACGAACAGTATCTGATGGTGCTTGGGGATCCCGGTGTCGGAAAATCGACCTTTCTCCGCAAGGTTGGACTTGAGGCACTGAAAGGAGAGGATGGGAACTTTGAACATCAATGTATTCCGGTTTTTCTTGAACTGAAAAGATTCACCAAGGATTCGATTGATATTGAGGAATGGATTACCGAGGAGTTTAAGATATGTGGTCATCCATATCCCGAGCAGTGGGCAAATTCTAAGTTGAAATCTGGTGAACTGCTAATACTTTTTGATGGTCTTGATGAGGTGCCGGAGTCGAACCTTAACAACGTCATCAATAAAATTAAGGATTTCGTCCATCAATATAGCCAAAACCGCTTTATTGCTTCCTGCCGGGTAGGAGCGTACAAAGGAGGACTTACAGGTTTCGCAGTAGTGGAGATAGCAGATTTTGATGATTCACAGATTCAGGCTTACATCAATAATTGGTTTGCATCAGCGTCCAATCAAAAGATGAAAACTGCTCAACGGTGTTGGCAAGCATTGAATGATCCAGAGCATCAAGCAACCAAAGCATTAGCACAGAATCCTTTGGCACTCGCGCTGCTGTGTCAGGTTTATGAAAAATCACAAGGTTTTTCATCAAGTCAAGCAAACCTGTATGAAGACATTTTTAACATTTTTCTGAAAAAATGGGCAGCAGAGAAAGGTGTTCATAGAGATCCACCAATGAGTCCGTATTTGGCCATCCCGACTGTAAAGGATCTACTTTCTGAAATTGCAGCAGAGAACTTTAAGGCAGACCGTCTAGTTTTCAGTGAAAACGAACTCATCAATCAGATTCAAGAATTCTACCAACAGAGGACCGATATATTCTCAGGATTTGATGCTTCTGAGATCTTAGATGCAATTCTTGTGGATCCAGGGCTTTTCGTTGAAAGTGCTAGGCGTATCTACACTTTCTTTCATTTAACATTTCAGGAGTATTTAACGGCAAATCATTTTGTCAAAACACAATCAATTCAGAATTTGGTATCCAATCATTTACATGACGAACGGTGGCGAGAAGTTTTCTTATTCGCTGCTGAACTGATGGCTGGTAAAGCAGGCAGCTTACTTGCGCTGATGGAAGCAGAAGCCTCTAAGTGCGTCAACACCAATGGACTCAGAATACTGTTCCAATGGGCAAAACGTATTACAAATCCTTCAGACAACCGATATGACAAAATTGCCAAACAAATTTTTGCGATCCGCCAATACTTTTCTCTATGGTTTTTGAATGAAACTTATAAGGCAGTCAACAGCGACATTACTCAACTCCCATGTCTCGGACAAAACTTTGATCAAGATCGATACCTAGACCTTTATGTAGACCGGGACCTTGACATGTATTTGTATCGCAAATATCCCAAAGGCTACCGAGATATCTACCAACGCCGAAAGCACTATCGCTATCAAGAATTCGATCGTTACCTCGACTTCTACCTGAACTTGAATCTGTACGCGGGTCACCAGCTCGACAGGGGGATCAACCAAGCCCTTGGATACGATCTGGACCGAGAACTTGATTCAGAAGACCATTGCTACCAAGAACTCAGTTGCTACTTCAACTACCATGAAAAAATTAACAACTATCTTGATCCCTACTTTTACCAAGATCCCTATCAATATATGGATATGGATTTCTATCGTCTTGTTTCCGATCGATTAAGAGATCGATTGGAAAGTGAATTGCGGGGACGAACAATGCTTCTCAGACGTATGAAACAGATGAAAATTTTCAAAAAGGCGAATTTACAGCGGATGATGGATCGGTTTAATTTACAAAGAGAGATCATCAAAGCAGTGAATAAAGGAGAAGATGTTGAACTGCCAGCGGAGTCTATTCACGACACATGGCTTTCCGTTTTCGGTATCACCAGCGACATGCTTTCGATTTCACACGAAGAATTAGAGAACTATCTTCAGTATCTCCGGGCAGTGGAACTCCTCCTTGCATGCAAAGAAGAGGCTGGTCGTGTTTCGCCTGAAGTATGGCAGAAAATTGAGAAGAAGCTGTTGGCTTAAGAAACAGATTCCAACCAGTCAATAGCCGTCTGTTCGTCTTGTTCAATGGCGATTTCGACTGCGCGTTTGGCATGTTCTAAGAGGTCTTTAGCGTGCTTGCGTAGATTAAAGGATTCGATGACTTTCTGTTGGATTTCAGACTGCTTATCGGCTGTGATGAATGGGACAACGATTCTACCGAATTCCCCTCTATTGATTGCGGTAAGGATTGTCCCGCTACACCCTTTTTTGAGTTGTAACTGACCGACGCTACTTTTCAAAAGCACCAATAAAGTTTCCGAATTAAGCGCATCCGAATTGATAGCATGAAACCCAGTTGAACAGAGGGCATTATCATATTCCTCTGTTACCAAGGCTATGCTTTCCAGTGAGCCTTCAATAGATGAAGCAATTACATCTCCTGTGTTTACCTTGCATCGCGCTCTACTTGGCAAGTCTTGTCCTTGCGCTACCATACAATCCTTTATTTCTCCACTGCCCCCAATATCGGCAAGTTCAATATAGTTGTATCCCGTTTCAGGTTCAGGTTTGAAACTGCTATCCTTTAAATGGACTTGATTCGCAATCACATCCCAACCCCCCGAATAATTTTTAATGGCACTGATAATGTCCTCGTATTTTGGCTGGAAGTAATCCGCGTCAATGCGTTCTGCACGTTGCATGTTTGCATAATCCGTGGTAAAAGCTAACGTGTGCTTGGGTTGCCAATCGGCGAGTCCGAGTTCACGCAGAAGAAGGGTTTGGGTCTCGGCATACCGCGTCTTTGATAATTCCGTTAGTTTTTTTGAACGGAGATAGGTTTTCTCTATCTCGGTTTGAAGGTGTTCCCAATTCGGAACAGGAATTTGATACAAAAAAGGCGGAGCAATATGAGGCTGTGCACTACCATATTTACCCCTTTCTATCAATGCTTTACCATACCTACCGTTGAGGAAAATAGCGAGAAAGAAAGGATTTAAGATGCTGCTTCGGACAATAAGGGTATCGGACATTGATATAGCAGGACTATCTTCAAGGTAGATAGCACATTGACCGACATTTGCACCTGATCGCATTATCAAAATGTCTTTATAATGTATAGTGTTTTCCTTTAAACGTTCTGCATCTTCTTCCGATATATAAACTGGATTCGCTGTCAAATCAATGGAGAGCGGACGCACATTTTGCCCTCTTAATAACAAAACGCCATCATCCACATAATTTCGCTTTATCTCTTTAGGATGTCTGATATTGGCTTGAAAATCAATGAGTTTGCGCGAACCAATTGCTTCAAGTCGGCGTTGCACCTGTAGATAATCAGGCCGAAAAAACTCTGCATCAAATCGCAGAGAATGGGAGGCATCCACTATGGATTGGTAATCAACGACAGAATACTGCATTTATTCAGTTTTACCATCCCTTTTTTCTATCGCTTCCTTAGATTCCTTGGGAAGCCGAGCATAAAGTGCCTCAGTCTGTTTAGGTCGTGTGATTAAGAACTCAGCAATTACATTGATTAAGTTAAAAAGTCCTTGAACATCGGTAGTGTCGTCAAATATGATCTTTCCATCGTGAGCAGCATTGTTGCCTATCACTCGGACAATGTCAAGTGATTGTTGAATTTCTTGCTTAATAATATCTTTTTCTACCAATTTTTTTATGTTGGTATTAAGATTCCCGGTCCTACCGAGGTGTTCGAGAAGCATTTCTACAGCCAACCTCAACAAAGCACAAGCGGCCCGGGGAGATTGATCGGCTATAGCGGCAGCTTCCTCATAAACTTGTTTTACATTGTCCGGTAAATCTCCATTTGCTTGCGGAGCAGAGTGCGTTGGAGGGTAGATAATTTTTTCTGCTAACCAAAAAGTTGCGCTCTCACAGTGTGAACAGATGGAGATTTCCACGTCCGCCTTTTCAATACGAATCCTTATCTCATCATCGTAGTCATCGTAACCTATAATAGGTATCCAACGTTGCGATGCATAGACCTGACAATAAGGACAATGGAATTGCTTACTTTGATAGTGTGGTGGATAATATTCAGACATGTTTACCTCCAGAAACTCAAATTTTCACGTTTTGCCCATTCAATAAAGGCTTCTGCGATACCGTCGCGGAGCTCCTCGTTGTGGTTGTGGAGGTCGTGATCGACAATCAGGTGCCCGTTTTTGTCCAATTTGTGCTGCCCATCGCTATTTTCAAGAAAAATATAATCGCCAGAATTATCTTTACCACCCTTCTCACTCACTGCCAAAAAGACAGAATAGTTGCCCACTTTTCGACAAAGGGGTCCCACACTTGGGTCATCGTTCCACTTTTGCACGAACAGAACGCTCGTTTTGGTACCAGTATGCGGTTTGAAGGTGTTCCCGTGCAAACTGACGATAGCCAAGATACGGGCGCGTTCCGCGATAAATTCACGGACGTATTTGTCAGATGTGTTGTTAAATCTGCCTTGCGGTAGTACAATCGCCATACGGCCACCGGGTTTGAGGAAGTCAAGGTTGCGTTCAATGAACAAAATATCTCGCCCAACTTTAGTGTGTGCTTTGCCGTTCTGCTTAAAGGTGAGGTTGTATTGATGAAGGATGCGACTCTCCTTGATGTCACCGGCAAAAGGTGGATTTGCCATCAGAATATCAAAACCATAAGACTTGTTCTCGTCTTGTTCCATCCTTAACGCTTTAAGGCGATCAAAACCATCGCCATAAGTGCGGACCCACCTGCTATTTCTCTCTGTATTGTCGTCCCACCGCTCATAGTCCAGTGTGTTGAGGTGCAAGACGTTGGTCTCACCGTCACCCGCAATCAGATTGAGGGTTCTCGCCACCCGGACGGTCTTTTCGTCGAAATCAATCCCAAATACCTTGAGGACATGCTCCTTGTCTGCTGCCGGGATTTCTGCATTGGTGAAGAGTGTCCCTGTCAGTTTGAAAACGGTATGCACCGGAAATCCGCAACTTCCAGCGGCGGTGTCAATCATATATTCCCCTGACTGAGGATTGAGCATCTTGACACACATATCTATAACATGGCGTGGTGTGAAGTATTGCCCCTTTTCGCCTTTCGCAGATTTACTCACCAGATACTCAAACGCTTCATCGACAATCTGCAAATTGGAGTTGAATAACTTTATATCCTGCAAACTGGACACACAGACTGATAGATGGCTGTCAGAAAGTTCAAACGCGGAATGTTCGGGAAAAACACCTCTCCACCGATCTCTTGCATCGTCAAAAAGTCGTTGAATTTTGGTTTTGAGTTGGGAGTCGGTTTGTCCTGTGTTTCTAAACTCCATCGCGCGAAAATCGTCATCTGGGATTTCTTCAACCGCTTTCTTCAAAACCTCATAATCTGGATTCTCAACGTCGTAAGATTGATCTGTTTCCTGAACAATCGTGCTGATTCTGTGTCGTAGGAGACGGTTGATAAACGTTTTATCTTCCTGACTCTTGAATTCGTCATAGAGTTTGGTGAAGATAAGTTTAAAAACCTCCTCAAAGACATCTACGCCTGCATTGGCGAGCACCTCATCCTCTAATTCCAAAATGACATCCTTTAAGGATTTATGCTCTGTGGCGAGTTTATCCTTAAGAATGAGATCTTTGAGCGTAAAACGTTCGTTGAGGATATCCGCCAAAGTCTGATCAGCGTTAGGAATATCGGTAATGTCTTCAAAGTAGTTTGGGTCTCTGCGGTGGTAGTGCGAAATCTGTTGTCCGTTTGTCCATACAGTAATGGGCGCGCCAGTGGCGTTGCAGTAAGAACGGAGTTGTGCCTTACCATCTTGGAGTTTTGGCTTTTTTACTTCAACGATAATATAAGGGGTATCGGCTCTGTCCTTGTCAAGGATAACAATGTCGGCGCGTTTCTTTTCTCTACCGAAGTTGACAAGATGCTCAAACCGCAAACGTTCTCGGGGATAATGATACCGGTTCAGGAGGCGTTCCACATACAGTTGGCGGATAAGTTCTTCAGGCTTTAGTTGGACTGCCTTCCCTCGAATAGGGCAATAGGTGATGGGTGTTTTTTTGCCCTCTATCCGTTGACGTAAGCTCTGAATTTCAGATGTGTCGAATAGGTCAAGATGGTAATTGCTGTCTTTGAGAATAATTTGAATGATGTCGGGTTGGGTCACAGATTGCTCCGTTTTGATTTATTTTTTCAGGACTAAAATCCAATCCGTGTGGATTCGTTCCTTTCTCGGCATTTTAAGGAAGTGTTTAATAATCTCTGAGCCGAAGTAAGTTTCGATCTCAAAACCAATATCTTCGGCAATTGGCATGAGATATTTCCAATTCTCAAATAGCTGCCCTCGGATACGATTATTACCAACGACGATGACGTATCTACCACCCTCTCGGAGAACCTTGTAGACTTCAGTAAGGTTTTTCCGCATATCGTCAAGATATTTAAAGGCAATGTAGGCACGCCTGGGATCATTCTCAAAAATGTTCGCTATAACCCTATCCGCCTCAGGTCCCCCGATTTCATGCCGGACTTTATAATGGACAGCTGAAACGCTTTCCGTCCCGACATTCTGCTTTTTCAAAGCCGTTAGAGAATCCTGCGCGAAACCTAACCAATACATCTCTAATTGGTGGGTTCTTGGATAGTCAACGGCATTGACATACGGTGGTGAGGTTACGGCGATGTCAAAGTAATTTGCTTTGTATTTGATATTCCGTGCGTCCATGTCGGCTGGAAAATCGGTGGTTATCCCTTTTGGATAATTTTGAGAGAATGCTATCATTTTTGGGACTTTGACGTGGAGTGCCTTCACGAATCGGTTGAGAGCATCAGAAGGGCGGACCAATTTTTTCAATTTTTTCCGAATCACCGTACGCGTACAATTGTCGTCGGCGTTGGAAACGGCACGGATGATAGACGAGAGGCAAACCTTAAAGAAGTCTTTAACTGCATCATAGGAATCAAGTTCTTGGATTCGCTTTTTTAAATAGGTTAGTTCCAAAAGAATTTCTTTGTTGAACCAATTATCTCTATAAGGGAAATCTGGTAGATCGGATTCAGCGACGAGCGAAGGGCGGTAATCAAGGATAGCCTCCAGAAGTATTTTTTGCGAGGACTTGAGTTCTTTTTCCACTAAAGGCGTTACTTTCACTTTTGAAATAAAACGTGAAAATGGATCCACATCAATTCCAACGGAGTGGCGCCTTGAGAGGAGTGCCTCAACATTTGTCGTGCCGCTTCCAGCAAATGGGTCGAGAATCCAATCGTTTTCTTGAGAATATCGTTTAATGAGCCAACGTGGTAATTCCGGGAAGAATTTGGCAGGGTACTTATGCAAACCGTGTGTCAGGAAGCTTTGGTCATGGCTGATGAATAGGAACCTATCGCCGTCCTTTGCTGGCAAGTCAATAGGGATGTCGCCGTCTACTCGAACAATGCTTTCGCCAAAGTTGTTTACAATTTTTTTAGTAATGTTTTTCATTATTTTTTCTGTGGTTTAGTGGTGGCCTTCTCAATAATCAAGAAGGTCTTGAAAAAGGCTTCTTGTGCTTTCGCTTATTTTTAGTTAGGGTAGAGAATAAGAAAATGACACAGAATATTTCCTATTTTGGACTGTTTTTATCAAACGTCATGAATTATAGCATAGTTGCTGACTGTTCGCAATGAAATTCTTAACCCAAAAACCGCGGCAAGATAACAGCCACCACATCCATTGTCATCGCGACAAGCCAGTGGATCGCCGCTCCATAGATAAATGAGCGAGTTTCCAGTGCCAGCACACCGAGCAAAACACCGGCAATGATTGAACCGAGTGCCTCCGGCAGTGGCTTGGAATAGTGCATCACAGCAAATGGAATCGTCTGTATCAAGATGCTGTAGTTCCCGAATTTCCGTTCCAATCCAAAGAGCATAAACCCACGGAAAAAGAATTCCCACGAGAACATGTAAACACCATAGGCGAGTTGGTACGGTAGGAATGTCTGCCAACTATTTGCGACTACCTTGCAGAGCGGATACTTTGCTACAAACGGTGGATACGCGATGACCGCGAGAATGACCACTGGAATCATCAGAATCCACGCGATACCCGTCACACGCCAGCCGAGTTTCTGGTTTCCGAGTTGGATTCCGTAGTTACCCAGTTTCTCTTTTGTTCCAAATTTCGCGACGAGGGCAGGCACGAGTAACAACGTGAATGCCGTGATTAGAAACCAGTAGTAGTATGGGTAGCTTTCTGCCAGAGGTCCAGTTCCAAGGTATTCTGCGAAGTGGCGTTTGAAAAAACTCCGTCGACTGTAATACCTATGCAGTGTTAGCAATAACGAAGAGGCAAGCAGGATAACAGTCGCCTGCTGTTCCCAACCGCGTAGATACTTTTCTTTTAAACTCTGAAGGTGGAAGATCATCTTGACATCCCGTCAGTTTTACGATATTATATCGTGACTCGCAAAAATTTACAATTGATGGATGAGAGCGTGTACTACGGCATTTTTCGGTGTTCTGTGAGCACTGTTGGTGTCAGTGGATATGGTAGAAGTTTCAGTATGCTACAACCTGAGCAGGTCGATCGCATCTTAATCATCAGGCTGGCACCGCTCGGCGAAACGGTTTTAACAACGCCTGTTATCCGTGCCTTACGTCAGCATTTCCGAGATGCCTATATTGCTTACATGGTGGCACCGACGCGAGAGGATTTGGTATCTGCAAATCCACATCTGAATGAGGTGCTTACCTATCAGGCTTCGATACCGAAGTTGATTTATCAACTTATTCAGCGTAAATTCCAAATAGCGATTGTGCTGCAACCGACGTTTCGTTTGGTTCTTCACACGTTTCTTGCGAGGATTCCGTTCCGTGTTGGATTTGAAACGAACACCGGCAGGAAGAAATTATTGAGTCTCGCAGTGCCGAATAACACAGCACAGCATGAAACACAACGCTATCTTGATGTGGTTCGCGCAATGGGCATTGATGTAACAGACGATGAGCCGGAAGTGTTTGTTGACAGTGCAGGGAGGTCGTGGGTGAATGACTTTCTTGCAAATCAGAGGCTTGGTGATAATAAGCCTATTATTGGTCTCAATCCCGGAGCCGCGACTGCTTATCGCCGTTGGCATGCAGCGAACTTTGCTACCCTCGGAGATCAACTCTACGAGGCGTACGGTGCGCATATCATCATCACAACCGGACCACGGGAGAGCGAGTTGGCAGCTCAGGTGGCGGAGCAGATGGCGTATTCGCCTATTATTGTCAATCAGGTAACCCCGATGCAACTTACGGCACTCCTGCAGCGGTGTGATCTCTATATCAGCAACGATACGGGACCGATGCATCTCAGTACCGCTGTGAAGACCCCAACGATTGCCCTGTTTGGCGCATCAAACCTGATTCAATGGGCACCGCCGTGGGGTAGACACGCAGTGGTTGCGCGCGAAGCGTGTGAGTTTATGAGAACATTATCTTCCAAGGAGTGGGACGACCACCCAGAGCGGGCACGCGAAAATCTTGAGACAATCACCCCGGATATGGTCATGAGGACGGTGGAGGAATTAACATGGTGAAGTCTGAACGGGACCAGATTGAGGATTTGGATGCACAATCCATCAGAAATTATCTTGTCTATATCCGCACCAGAATGTATCGGCAGACACTTTTGCAGACAATCACATCTGCTTTGTTCTGTGGGCTTATTCTGCTTACGATTCTGTTTTTTTTTGACCGAGTAATCTTACTGCCGATGCAGGTGTCAACTGTCAGTTGGCTTACCATGTTTGTGGCGGTAATTATAGGTATCTGCCTCAGTGTCAGACATCGGACGGATTTGCTATCTGTGGCGCGTACGGTTGATCAAAAAATGGAGCTTGATGAACGACTTAGCACAGCATTCGAGTTAATGCAAACCAATCCTCAAGGCGAGTTCGCGCAACTTCAAATCCAAGATACTGCGGAGGCAGTATTGACCTTAGACGTCGCAGAGATAAGTCCGTATGGTATTCCAAAGTTCTTGAAACTATTTCCAGTTCCACTTTTGCTGATTGGACTCTCTTTCACCGTTCCCACCTTTTATGAGGTGCCGAAACCACTGACGGAGGCACAGCAGCAGGCGTTGGATAGAACAACTCAACGTCTTGAAGGGAAACAGGTTGAAAATTCTACGCTACAGGCGCGAATCAGTGAAACAGTGAATAAGTTAAAAACCGCAACAGATCTTGACACAGCACAAAGACATCTCAGCAGCCTCAAAAAAGAAGTTCGCAAACAGCAATCAACGCAGAATACTATCACCGAAGCCACAGAAGCGAGCCAAAGTTTTCAAGGTATGGCTGCCGACCAGTTCGCAGCAGAACTGAAAGCACTCATTGAACAGGATGAGATACCACCAGAACTTCAAGCGGAACTTATGAATATTTTTGAACGTTTGGCTGAGAGACTACCGAAGGGTACCCTCAGCGATTCACTAAACCAGATTCAAGGGAAGGCAGTCACGCCAGAGACGTTGCGGGATATCATTGCTGCACTTGAGGATATGGAAAAATCGGTGGACTTGGCGCAATTGGAGGCGCAGCTCGCGGCAAGTCAGAAGGATTTAGCATTGGCAACTATTGCACCTGAAACCTCAGAAGGTGGTGTTGCCAATACCGATGGTGCACCTGGACAAGACGCAGGGACAAGCGAGGTGCAAGGTACTCGTGAAAATGCCTCAAATTCGGAAGCACAGACAACCGATGTGGGTGAAATGGGGAACGAAACAGACACTGAAAATTCTACAACACCGTTGACTGGTGAGGAAGCATCTGCCTCACCAATTGACGGAGAACAATTGACACTTACGGCAGAGACCTCTGGCACCGCTGAGAGTTTTTCTGGTGTCTTTACGGGTGAGACTCGTGACAATGCGCCTGTCTATTTACCTTTCAGCGATGTGGTCCTCAACGCTGAGCGTGCGTATGCTGAAGCCATAGAAAATAACCGTATTCCTGTCCGATATCAGGCACAGATTAAAGCCTATTTGGAGGCACTTTCCAGAGACAATGAAAAATAACATCATTAAAATTGTAGTTACTGTCGGCATCGTTGCGATCGTTTATCTCGTGTTGAGGCACTATGGCATAACAGACGATATTCGGTTGGAAAACGTACCAAAAATCAAAACATGGGTGGCGAGTTTTGGAAGGATAGCACCCTTCGTCTACATCGGACTCTACCTTGTATCTACTGTCTTTTTTCTCCCTGGCACTCCGGTAACCGTATTAGCGGGGTTCGTCTTTGGACCCTTGTGGGGTGTTTTCTACGCTTCTATAGCCTCTATTATCTCCGTCTCTGTTGCTTTTCTCATTGCACGCTATGTTGCCCGCGGCATTGTTGAGAATTGGGTCAAGGACAACGCACAATTCCGAAAAATAGATGAACAGGTTGAGGAACAGGGATGGCGCATCTTGATGTTTACACGTTTGGTCCCCATATTTCCGTTTAACCTTCAAAACTATGCTTATGGACTCACCAGTATTCGGTTCACCACTTATGTCCTTGTCTCCGCGATTTTTATGTTACCGGGAACGGCGGTGTTGGTCCAATTCGGGGGCGCGTTTGTCAGTGGTGAGGGCAATATTGGTAAGACGATCCTCTATCTCGGAATTGCTGGTGTGTTGATGCTCTTACTCTCGTTGATTCCGAGATTTCTACGAAAAAACCAAACGAAATTGTAGTTCAAAGCAAGCGATTAGACGATTGAATTAACGCTGCTACGGCAGCGAGTGCTTCCTCACGAGTTCGGATTTCGCCATCAAACTGACGTTCTTCAATCTGTTCTAAGAGATCGCCAATCTGTTTACCTTCTTTCAATTGGAAAATTTGAATCAAATCCTTTCCGGTGATGAGCCTACCCTGTTTACAGACCGGTAGGATATGTTTATAGTAAATGTTAGCGATCTCTTTGAGAAGTGCTGCATTGATTGAATCTGATGCTGCCGCATAGAGAAGCACACCACACCAATCCGACCTATAACTTCTGAGAAAGCGAATAATCTGTTTCTGTGTCAGATGTTGGCTTGCCTCTTTAAGTTGTTTGCCGCCCACGATGAGATGTCCTATGAACTGGGTCGCTTTTTGGCTCAGTCGGAGGCGTTTGCCAATATTACCTGGGTCATCTGCTAAAAGAAGACTGAGCTTAATCAGTGAACCACGGTTGACCCCCATGCCTAATTCCGCTTTGAGATAGCCATTAATTTCGTTGTAATAAGGGCTGAGTGCCTTCGGAATTGGGGTTTCCTCGAAAATCTCAAGTGGACTCCAAGATTTATTTATGTTCGGAACGACTTGTGTGAGTAGTTCGGCTGCTTCCATTTGCTGTAGATACAGATGTGCCCCCTTAACATTGAGAATTTTCATTAATTCATCACGGCATCGTTCCGCTGCTATGTTAGAAAGTAAGGAGCTGTGCTTTTTTACCAGATGTATTGCGTTTTGAGATATTTTGAAATCCAACTGCGCCGCGAATCTGTAAATTCGTAGAAGGCGGATCGGATCCTCGCGCACTACCTTCTCGCTCGGAAATTGGAGCAGCCCTGCCGCTAAGTCGTTCATACCACCACACGGGTCAATTACATGAAGCGGGTTTTGCTTACACGCACTGTTTGCAGCTGCCTCCGCATTTTCAAACGCAATAGCCATCGCGTTGATTGTCAGATCCCGCAAACATAGATCCTCGGTAAGCGATGCAGCGCGGAATTGTACGAAATCCATGCTGGGTTGTGGTGTCTGTGGAATGTCGTGCTGCTTGACAATCACGCGGGCAGTGGATGGGTTCTCTTCCAGCGCAATGCAGGTTGCTCCGATACTTGTCGCAAAGGCTTTGGCAAATTGGATTGCATCCGAAGCCAACGCAAAATCAACATCTGTTGTCTGCCGTCTCAACAATAAATCCCTCACGCTGCCACCAACAAAATACAGTTGCACGTCTCGTTCTTTTGCGAAAGTACTCAGTGCTTGTATGGTGTGATTGCTAAATAGTTCTTTGAGGAACTCTACTGTTGTCCGCATTAGTTTGTTTGCGCCTTTTTTCGTTGTGCTTTTCGGGAACGAAATAGGATACCATCGAGGTGGAGATGCGACGCATAGCCGATGAAACTTGCTACATAGAATGGCACCCCGCTCCGCAGGGTGTCCGTGAGTCCATCCCATTCTACCAATGCATTGAATAGGTCTACGAGATTACCATTTGTTGCCCATTCTGAATGTGCGGAATAAATCGGAATTAACAGAAACACGCTGGGGAGCAAAATCATCGTAATTCTGGCGTGTGTCCATCCACGATGTTTGCTCATAATCGGGAGCATCGCGAATAAACCTAATAACGCAGATTCCAGATACTTTTGCAGAAAAACGATCAGAACCAGATTCACTGCAAACAACACACTATAAAATATCTTTTGGCTCTTGCTTTTGATATCGACATCTGGCCACAATCCGAACAGCACTGCGACAGCAAAACAGCCGATGATTTTTAAAGGTGCTGCTATCGGTGGAATAGTCAGGTTCCACCCTTGCGCTACGCCATCATGAAAGATTGGAACGGCGAAGGTAGCGATAAGCGAGATGACGAAGAAGGTACTATAGGCGACTAATCCACCGATCCAGTGTTCACGAAACATGCTCATGAAAGATATTATAACGTAACTTATGCAAAAATAAAAATCACTTTCTGGACATCAGGCAGAGTGATTCAGTTTTCTTATGATTTTATGTCAGAAGTCGCGATCAGGAAATTGCTCCTACAGAAAGATTGAATACCATTGGAGTGTTATTATTTTAAAATTTGACTTTTCGTACACAGTATGATACAATTGTACTATATCCTGTTGGGTGCGGGCGTTTGAAGGATTGCAGTTTGTGTTTGTCATTGAGTTTTTTCAAACACGCTGATTTTTGCTCACAAAATTGAGTTGACTGACTAATTGGCTTGACTAAAAGAAGGAAAACGGGTATTATGTAACAATATGAGGTAGATGGGCGAGAATTAATACCCCTGTTGCTTTGACATCGGTAGTAGTCGTAAAGTGCAGTCCTTGGTTTACCTATTCCTCTCAACTGTGCGCTGCGACATTAAAATGAACCGCGAAGAACCTCTGCTGTTGGGATGTATCGCGTTTTTTTTATATTTTATATAAATATGACAACAGCTGAGAAAAACGCTATTATTGAGATGTTAGCACCAATGCTTGATTTGGATGGCATTGAGCTTGTAGATGTTGAAGTACATGCGCAGACATTGCGCCTCCTCATCCACAAACCCGATGGGCTTTCGGTGAGGGATTGCCAAATGGTGAATCAAACCGTACGTCCAGTTTTAGAAGTGCATGAGCATTTGGCAAGTTACGCACAGTTAGAGGTTGCTTCGCCGGGCATAGATAGACCTTTAAGAACTGCTAAAGATTTCCAGCGAAATTGCGGGCGAGCGGTTCAGATAGAAGTCATCTCAAAGGACGGAGGGAAGCGTGAGGTACAAGGCACCGTTGTAGAAGTACACTCTGGGAAGGTAGTCTTGGAGGTGTCTAACGGAAAGTCTATCTCCGTTAAGATTTCGCAAATTCTCAATGCACACATACAACTGATGTGGTAATCAGCAAGAGTCAAGGGTGTAGACTGCAAGCCGATATAAGAAAATTGGAAAGGAGCACGCGGACTGAACCGATACAGGCTGCTATTCGCTAGCCTGTATAGAAAGGTGCCGCGGATATCAATTATTATGTTAGAGAACCTCCAAAACGCTATTCGTCAAAATACAGCGCAGACGGATCTGCCAGAACAAGTCTTTGTTGAGGCGATAGAAGAGGCACTTCGCGCTGCTGCACGCCGAGTTTACGGTGCCGATGCCAACATTTCTGTTGAAGTTAATTTAGAAAAAGGGGATATACGTTGCTATGTTCCTAAAAAAGTCGTTAATATTATGCGCGATTTCTCCACAGAGATTCCGATTGAGGAAGCCGTGAAACTTCAGGAAGATGTTGAACTCGGTCAGATGCTAAAGGTCGAAATCAACCCGAGTGATTTTGGACGGATCCCCGCACAATTGGCAAAGCAAATCCTTTTCCAAAAAATAAAGCAGGCGGAACGAGAGAAAATCTATGAGGAATTTGCTGGACGAGAAGGTGAGGTTGTCACCGGTTATGTCCAGCGTTTTGAACGCGGTGGTATCGTCTTGGACCTTGAACAGACAGAGGCATTTTTACCACCGCGAGAGATACCGCGTTCACAAAATTACGAACGTGGTAAGCGGTTGCAGTGTTTAATTTTGTCGGTAAAAAGTGAAACGCGCGGTGCTCCTATCATCGTATCCCGAACACATCGCGATCTTGTCACAATGCTCTTTGAACAAGAGGTACCCGAAATCTATGAAGGGCAGGTCCGTGTTATGGCGGTTGCACGTGATCCGGGCAATCGCGCAAAAGTTGCTGTCTTAGCAACTGAAGAAGGTATTGATGCTATTGGGACGTGTGTTGGGGTCAAGGGAATTCGGGTCCAAACTATTACTGGTGAGCTTGATGGTGAAAGAATAGACGTGCTTGACTGGAGCGAGGATCCGAGTGTCTTCATCGCTAACGCTTTGGGGCATGTTTCTGTGCGTAGGGTGGAACTCAATGAGGAAGACAGAAGTGCTCGCGTGGTTGTACCGGACAATGAACTCTCCTTGGCGATCGGGCAACGCGGGCAGAATGCAAGGCTCGCTGCAAAATTAACGGGTTGGAAGGTTGACATAAAGGGTGAGTCCGAAACAACTGTTTCGATTGACGAACTTTTTAAACCTGTTGAGGAAGAAGAGAATCCTGATGTAGCAGCTGAGAGTCCACCGGATACCTCGGAAGAGGAGGCAGATGCAAGTACGCTTACGCAGGAATCTGAGGCAACAAATTCTGAACAGGTAGTAAGTTCAGCAGAGGATGACCAAGAAGATGCCGATACGGAGATTTTTGAAGCGGAAGCAGCGGACGTAACCAGTGAAAATGTGCCTGTCGTTGATGCCGACGAGGATTTTGAAACAGAGTGAGTTGGCACTGCTGAAGGTGATGATGCCGATGTTAAGTCTGAATAATCTTCAAAGGTGTCCCTTGTTGCCTCGGCTATCTGGATGTGACTATGAATAGGTTGATTGATTCGGAGCAAGTTGAAAAAAGTGGGTGAGGATGTTGAGGAATGTTATTCGCACTTGCATTGGGTGCCGTCAGAAGTTTCCACAGAAAACATTGATTCGATTCGTGTGTCAGCAGGACAAAGAATTGCAAATTGACTGTCGAAAACGGTTACATGGGCGTGGGGTTTACGTTTGCCTTTCTCAAGCCTGCATTCAGAAAGCGTTTAAGTCTCCCAGACGGATTAATTCTTTATTACGTGTGCAGCTGACGAATAAGGTTATAATGCGGTTTGAACAGGTGCTTCTTCAATGGACCCAGCAATCCGCACGCACAACAGAAGAGTAAGGAGGAATTACTATGAGGGAATCCGCACAAGAGCGGCAGAGGTCCCCTAAAGGTGACCGTAAAGAAAATAAAAGCCGGAATATACGGGTTTATGAATTAGCAAAGCAATACGACTTAACAAACAAAGAGTTGATCGCACTGCTTGAAGAGCATGGTGTTCGTGTTAAGAGTGGTATGAGTGGTCTTGATCCAGATACTGTCGCGCTTATTGAGTCGGAGTTGGTTGATGACCTCGTGGAGGACACTGTCTCTACAACCGAAGATTCCGTTGAAGATATCTCAAAGCCAGAAACTGACATGACCGATGGTTTGCAGATCCCGGAGGGGACAACTGTCGCTGATCTTGCTGCATCGCTTGAATTACAACCTTCAGCATTGATTATGCAACTTATGAAGTTAAAGGTGATAGCGAATATCAACCAACGGCTTGATTACGATACACTTGTAATGCTTGGGGATCACTTGAAGTTTGAAGCAGTTAAATTGAAAACACTTGAAGAAGAACTGTTAATCGATACACCAGATGCCCCGGAATCTTTACAACCTCGTGCTCCAGTTGTTACAATTATGGGCCACGTTGACCACGGTAAAACTTCTCTTCTGGATTCTATTCGTCAATCAAATATCAGTGAGTCTGAAGCGGGGAATATAACGCAGCATATCGGTGCTTATCACGTAACGTTGGAAAATGGAAGTGTTGTTTTTTTAGATACGCCCGGACACGCGGCTTTTACCGCGATGCGAGCACGTGGCGCACAAGTGACCGATATTGTGGTACTGATTGTCGCTGCTGATGACGGGGTTATGCCTCAGACAATTGAAGCGATCAGTCACGCAAAAGCTGCTAAGGTTCCAATCGTGGTCGCTATTAATAAAATAGATGTCCCCGGTGCCCGACCAGACTATGTCAAACAGCAATTGGCAGAGCAGGAACTCGTTCCAGAAGAATGGGGCGGACAAACAATTTGTGTTGAAACCTCCGCAACGGAAGGGACAGGCATTGACTTTTTGCTTGAAATGCTTCTTCTGGAAGCGGCTTTACTTGAACTCAAGGCGAACCCGAATAAACCAGCACGAGGTATTGTTATTGAGGCACAGGTTGATAAAGGACGTGGTGCTGTTTCGACCGTCCTCGTCCAGTCTGGGACATTGAGGGTTGGCGATGTGTTTGTTTCAGGTAGGTACTCTGGAAAAGTTAGGGCAATGATGGATGATCACGGGAAGCGGATGAAGGAAGCCGCTCCCTCGTGTCCTGTTGAGGTACTCGGTTTTACCGGCGTGCCAGAAGCTGGCGACAGATTCTATGTCGTTGAGTCCGATAAGGATGCCCGTGCAATCAGTGAAACTCGCCAAGACCAGTACCGCAATGAGCAGCTTGGCGCAAACAGCCACGTCAGTCTGGAAAACTTGTTCCAACAGATTCAGGAAGGTGAGATTAAAGAGTTAAACGTTGTTCTTAAAGGTGATGTGCAGGGTTCTGTGCAAGCAGTTGCCTCGTCACTGCTTGAGTTAAGTACGGATGAAGTTAAAATCAACATTATTCATCAAGCAGTCGGCGGAATTACCGAAACCGACATTTTGCTCGCTTCCGCATCTGATGCTATTGTTGTCGGTTTCAACGTTCATCCTACCACAGAAGCAGTGCAAGCTAAGGAAACCGAGGGAATTGATGTTCGGACCTACAACGTTATTTATAACCTCATTTCCTATATCCATTCTGCTATGGAGGGCTTGCTTGATCCTGAGGTGCGGGAAGTCGTTATCGGACGGGCAGAGGTGCGTGAGCTGTTTAGAGTGCCACGTCTCGGTTTAGTTGCTGGTAGTTACGTCAATTGGGGGCGGATTTCCTATAACCAACCCCTCCGTATCCTTCGCGATAATAGATTGATTCACGAAGGCAAAGTCAATTCGCTCCGACGGTTCAAGGACAATGTAAACGAGGTACAAGCGAATTATGAATGCGGGATCGGTATTGAGACATTTGACGATCTACAGATTGGTGATGTGCTTGAGTGTTATGTTCACGAGCAGGTGGCACGCTCACTTTCGTAGACTGTCTTTGTTTATTTGATAGCCTGTTGTCATAGCAGGTGCCGTTAATTTAAATTTTAAACGCCATAAAAGCGCGCCTACAATTAATTAACTGATTAACATTTTCTATGCACATCGGTGTTTGTAAAATCCGTCTCCGTATCCCGGATAGCCACTCGTTGAAAGCGAAACGCCGGGTTGTAAAAAGCCTTATCGCGAAGCTCAAAAATCGTTTCAATATTGCTATTGCCGAAGTTGAAGCGTTGGACGCACATCAAGTCGCGATATTAGCCGCCGTTTCAGTTTCCAATGACGTAGTGCATCTTAATAAAATTATCTCACATGTTGTCGCTTTCGTTGAGGCAAATATAGATGCTGAGTTAGTGGATTACGAAACGGAATTTTTCTTTTAATAAGTTCTCCCAGAACTTGCTGCTAAAGATAGGAACATCATGATAGATAATAGAAGGCAAGATCGAGTCGGAGCCCTCATCCAACGAGAGTTAAGCGAGATTATCCAACGTTCTGTCAAAGATCCGCGTATCACATTTTGTACTGTTACGCAGGCTTCTGTATCACCGGATCTAAAATATGTAGATGTAAAAGTCAGTGTTATCGGCGATGAGGCGCAGAAAAGTGAAACACTCGCTGGGCTAAAGAGTGCAGCGGGGTTTCTTCGACGCGAAATCGGGAACCGCCTGACGCTGCGCTATTCGCCTGAGCTTCGGTTTGCTATAGATGAATCCGCTGACTACCTCTTTAAAATAGATGGACTCCTCAAGTCTGTTAAGTCCGAGGACGAAACAACCTAAAACCATGCAGCGGACATTTCATGGACACCCAACAGATGGTTGATATGCAGAACTATAGCACTCTTTGTAATTTATTTGACCGGTATCATAACTTCGCGCTCTCGACACATATTAACCCTGATGGCGATGCAATCGGTTCCGAACTGGGTCTTTACTTGTTTCTCACGGGACTCGGAAAGTCTGTTAAAATGTTTAATACAGACGCGGTGCCCGCTAATTATAGATTTCTCCCGTTTTGGGATAGTATTGAGAGCACCCATTCTGTTGGAAGCTATTGTCCAGAGGTGTTGATCGTATTGGATGCCAGCACACTTGAGCGAATCGGCAAAGCACTGTCCAAAACCTTGCTGCCTACACACTGCCTCATTAACATTGACCATCACGCCACCGCAGAGACGTTCGGCGATATCAACCTCATTGTGCCCTCTGCCTCTTCCACCTCAGAGATTGTTTACAAACTCATTAAATACCATCAGACCCCAATAGACAAAGCGTGCGCGCTTTGTCTCTATACAGGGTTGATGTTTGATACTGGCTGTTTTCGCCATAGTAATACCACAGCCGAGACACATCAAATTGCCGCGGAATTAATTGAAATAGGCGGGTTCGCTCCAGATGAGGTCTATCGAAACGTCTATGAGCATGTCCCTGTTGCGAAGATACACCTCTTGAGTGAAGTCCTCCGCACATTGGAAGTGACGGATGATGGGAAGATAGCATCGGTGTATGTAACACAGACAATGTTTCGCAAAACTGGAACGACTGCTGACGCTGTCGAGGGTATTGTAAATCAAATTCAAGCGATTGCCGGTGTTGAAGTGGCACTCTGCGCGTCTGAAATGATGGATCGAAGTACGAAAGTAAGTCTGCGGAGTCAGGGGTGTGTTGATGTCAGTCAACTCGCTGCAGAGTTCGAGGGTGGAGGGCATGCGCGCGCCGCTGGCTGTCGCATTACTATGCCTTACCTCTTGGCGATTGCTGCCCTTATTCAAGCTGCACAACGCTATATCCATCCAAGTCACGCGGAACAAGCTGATTGCCAGAAGGATTGAACGCCGTGGAAAACGCCTGTAGTAGGAGCGATCTACAGGTCGCAACTACAATTTATAGTTTAGACGACATAGTTGAATTCGGCAGAGAAACCGTTGTTACTTTTGGTGTGTTTGATGGCATCCATGTTGGTCACCAAGCGGTTATTAACACCCTTCTTCAGCGGGCTGCGCAAGATAAGTTAATGAGCGTATTGGTTGGTTTCTACCCCCATCCGCTTGCCTTCCTTGCCCCAGAACGATGTCCCCCCGTTCTGACGCCTCTCTCTAAACGCGTTGAAGTCCTTCAACAGTTTCGCATTGACAAAATCATCATGCTTAGTTTTGATGCCCAAATTGCATCGATGTCTCCCGAATTCTTTGTGGAGCGGGTACTCTTAGAGAAATGCCGAGCCAGACATGTCGTCGTGGGGTATGCTTGTCAGTTTGGTAAAGACCGCGCCGGCAATGCGGAACGGTTAGCCGAGCTGAGTCGAGCGTATCCGTTCAATGTTTCCATTGTTCCTCCTACCGAAGTAAATGGGGCACCTGTTCATAGTACCCGTATCCGCGAAGCACTCGCGCGAGGGGATCTTAAGTGCAGTTCTCAGTTATTGGGGCGTCTCTATTCCTTAATGGGTAATGTTGTTCGCGGCGATGGGCGTGGCAGAACAATTGGATTTCCGACTGCCAATATAGACTTTCAGAATCAAGTCTGTCCTCCTAATGGTGTTTATGCTATCCGGGCAAAGTTAGAGGAACGATTGTTAGACGGCGTATTGAATGTCGGGACCCGCCCTACATTTAACGGCAGAGATGTTCAGGTAGAAGGACACTTCTTTAATTTTGATGAAATGATTTATGACGAACCTATAGAAATATTTTTCGTAGAGAAAATTAGAAGTGAGCGGAAGTTTCCGAATCCAGAACTTTTGATTCAACAGATACAACGCGACATTGCAAATGCTGTGGACATTCTTTCGGTGTCTACCTCTTTGTAGGAACTACCCTTTAAATCTAAATACTACTTGGCGACGTGAGTTTAATTTGAATTTTGGGTTGATTTGTGGTATTATATATGTATCAAATGTCGGGAAAATGGAAGCGATGTCCTGAATGTGGCTTAGCCTCCTTCTCATGCAGTGTTGTAGAATTTCGTTTATGGGATTATTTTCTCGAGTTTCGCAAGTTTCTAAACCTTGCTGTTAGTTGTACAACTTAAAGGAGGTGAACGCAATTGGCAATTGATGCAGCAGAGAAGAAGGAATTGATCCAACAGTACCAGATACACCAACAAGACACCGGTTCCCCGGAGGCTCAAGTGGCAATTTTGACTGCGCGTATTCAACAGTTAACTGAACACTTTCAGACGC
Source organism: Candidatus Poribacteria bacterium (assembly GCA_026702755.1). Classification (NCBI taxonomy): domain Bacteria; phylum Candidatus Poribacteria; species Candidatus Poribacteria bacterium. Next base: position 22,569 of record JAPPBX010000110.1, read on the forward strand.
ACCGGAAAGACTACCATTCGCGTCATGGACTTTACCGACTCGTTGGCAAACAGCGCCGCCTGTTACGGTACCTTTACAAAAAAGACGTTACGCGCTATTACCGTTTAATTAATGAACTCGGAATTCGTGACACTATTGGATAGAGGAGCAGTTAGATTTTGTACTGGCACCAATCCAGTTTCTGTTTGGTGTCAAGCGGAAGATGAATAGACGCTAGCTATTCTTCAACCGTCTTTTTAGTGTTCATATTTAGTGACACGGCGAAAAAAATGGAAATATAGGAGTAGCATATAGAATGAAAGTTGAAATGCAACTTGGGAGCGAGAAGTTATCAATTGAGACCGGAAAAGTTGCGAAACAGGCAGACGGTGCCGTTTGGGTACAATACGGTGGAACGGTTGTCTTAGTCACGGTGGTAGCCGATGATGGCGATCATGACCTCGATTTCTTTCCGTTAACAGTAGATTATCGCGAGAGGGCTTACGCTACAGGACGTATACCGACAGTCTATGGTAGACGCGAACCACGTCCCGGAACATCAGAACAGTTGGTGGCTCGTTTAATAGACCACTGCATCCGTCCCCTCTTTCCAAAAGACTTTAAGGCTGAAGTCCAAATTTTATGTAACGTGTTTTCATCCGATGGCATTCATCCCGCGGATGTTCCGGCTCTTATTGGGACATCTGCCGCATTATCAATTTCTGATATACCCTTTAACGGACCTGTAGCTGCCGTTACTGTTGGAAAAGTTGAAGACCAGTTAATCATCAATCCAAGCTACGAAGAGTTACATGCCTCTGCGATGGAGTTGTTCGTCAGCGGTAAAGCAGACGCTGTAATGTCTGTTGAAGGCGGTGGGCATGAAATTCCTGAAGATGAAGTCATTGATACAATTATCACCGCCCACGAACAGATAAAAGAAATTATAAAACTTCAAGAAGGGCTAGCTGCGGGGTGCAGTAACACAAAACGAGACTATGCATCCAAGAGTGTTGAATCCGACCTCAGTAGCCGTGTCCGACATCTCGCTACGTCACGCATTCGAGAATCTATCGGGATGGCAGATAAGAAAGTGCGTGAAGATTATCTTGAACAGGTACAAGAAGAGGTCCTCTCCGAAATCCTTGAGGATATGCCTGAAGAGGTCGATCCGAACGCGACAAAAGATACTATCTCTATCTTGAGTGAAATTGAAAAAGAAGAGATGCGTGAAGCGATTCTTACCCAAGGGAAACGTGTTGATGGTCGCGGTGTAACCGACATTCGTTCCATTTCGGGAGAAGTCGGGTTGCTCCCGCATACCCACGGTTCCTCCCTATTTAGCAGAGGGCAGACACAGGCACTCTGTGTAACAACACTCGGCACATCTGGCGACGAAGACGTACAACGTGGGCTTGATGGCGAGGCAAGGCGTGCCTTCTTCCTACACTATAACTTCCCTCCGTTCAGCACTGGTGAGGTCAAACGTATGATGGGACCCGGGCGTCGAGAAATAGGACACGGTGCGCTTGCAGAAAAGGCACTTGAACCGGTTATCCCAAATAAAGACGAATTTCACTACACCATCCGAATCGTCTCTGAAATTTTGGAATCCAATGCATCATCTTCAATGGCAACCGTTTGTGGTGCAACTCTCGCACTATTAGATGCGGGGGTCCCCATTAAAAGACCTGTGGCTGGGATTGGTGTCGGTCTTATCAAGGAAGGTGAGCAGGAAGCGATCCTGACCGATATGCTCGGTACCGAAGATTTTCTCGGCGATATGGACTTCAAGGTCGCTGGGACTAGTGACGGTGTCACTGCCATACAGATGGATATCAAGATTGAAGGTGTCACACCTGAGTTGATGCGCCGTGCGATTCATCAGGCAAAAGAGGCACGTTTGTCGGTCATTGAACAGATGAACGCGGTCATCGCTGAGCCGCGTGCAGAACTTTCACCTTACGCGCCGCGAATTTACTCTCTCCAAATTGCACAGCAGAAAATCAAGGACCTCATTGGACCGCGTGGTAAAACTGTGCAAGGTATTCAGGAAGAGACAAGCACAACTATCAACATTGAAGATGATGGCACTGTGGAAATCGCCGCAACGAGCGCGGAAGATGTCAAACGTGCAGAGGAAAAAATTCGGGCGATCACTGCTATGCCTGAAATTGGCAAAGAGTACACTGGTAAAGTCGTCCGAACTGCACCTTTCGGAGCGTTTGTGGAGATATTGCCGGGTAAGGATGGACTTGTTCATATTTCGCAGATGGGCGACGGATATGTCCGCCGCGCTGAGGACGTTATGCAGGTTGGCGACGAAGTCACCGTCCGTATCCTTACGATTGACGAACAGGATCGCGTAGATCTAACGCTCGTTGCTGCAGGTGGCGTGCCGGTTGAGGAACTGAATATCGAGTCGTCGGATGAGGATCGCGAGTTCTCATCTGATTGGAATGCTGGTAGAGACTCCCGCGAGGGTGGACGTTCTAACAACTACCGTGAGAATCGAGACTCGCGCGAATACCGTGACAGGCGTTCCAATGACTCCCGCGAACGGCGTGGAAATCGGTATGATCAACGAGATAATTCTCGCGATTTCCGTGATCGACGTTCACCACGGATTCCCAAAGGACGCTCTCGATAGTAGGAACGCATCGTAACCAGCGATTTACAAAAGACATGAAATGGGGTGAAGGATAATTCCTTTGCCCTATTTTTATTTCGACTTACGCAAAATGAGCAGAAAAGGGACGCAAAAATGCTTTGCGGTGAAAGTATCTCGGTATTTTTAACCTCCTAAATCCGCTTTATCAGGGGACTTTATAGTAGAATCCGAAAATATGTTTACAGTTCGTCTGGAAACAAACCCTCCACCGCTGCTGGCGAGGATTGTATCCTCGCCCTTGTGTTGGTGTATAAATCATTACGGGTTTTACTATAAAAGGAAATGCGTAAGTCCTATTAAAATTTTGCATGTTATCTGTTTTTGTGCTATAATTTTGAATATTGAGAAGTCAGCGAATCTCTAATAAAAGTAGTAGGGCGAACCTCTATGAATAAAGTAAAATATACCAGTGAAATGAGGAGTTAAACTGATGAAATCACGACGTATTATTGCCAGACAAGCCTTTAATAAAGGGGATCTGCTCGATCAAAGATGGCTAACCTATTTACTCGCTATTGTTCTTATACTCCTTGTTCTTATTTTCGTTGTTCTATTGACCCCTGAATATAAGCAATATGTTGTTGATACCGTCAGATCTATATTTTATGGTGGGAAGCAGGAAGCACCACGTCCGAAGGCTGCTCCGGTAAAGTTTCAAGTGCCTGTGCTGTTAGATGGATTCTAAACGGAGCACACGAAATGAGCGCGGCGAGAAGCGCGAAGCCTAACCTTAGAATACCAGCTGGATTACGTTTTCCTATGAAATTTGGGAGAAGAAAATGTCTAAAACGATGTTCATGTTAGCACTACCGATATGGCTGAGTTTAATCTCTGGATGCGGTTATGTTTCCAAGTCAGAGTACTTGGAACATATCAACACCATTCGTATTCCACCTATTGATATTCTGGATGCAGATTTCGCTTACGATGAGACATCACAGAGGGGCTATGATGAAGTCATTCATGAGAAATTAATTCAACGCTTTAATCGGAAATGGCGAGACGGAAACGATGCTGAATTTACGATGCGAATACAGGATTACGAACTAAGGGAGCACGGATTTGGACCGAACGGTGAACCCGAATTGTTGCGTATGAGCCTACAGATAGAATATCAGTTTATAGACCGGGTTCGCAATACTATAATTGATGAAAGTGATAACTACATCCAGGTCCATGATTTCTATATTGTACCAAATCGGTCTGAACCTATGGAAAGCGTTCCACAGGCAAAAAATCTTATTGTAGACGAATTGATAGAAGACCTTTACAATCAACTTGCTGAACAGTGGTAACAGGACGCATCACGGGAGCTTGCACGCGAATGAAACGCAAGGCAGGACGTATTCTTCATAAACTCTACTATTGCTTGTTCGGTATGCCGCTTTTCTTAAGTTTGATGTTAATTTCGTGTAGTGGGCAACAGGGGGACTGGACAGTAGTTCAACAGGAAGGTGAGTATATCTACGGTGTCTGGCACAGTGCTACAGTGAAGAAAGCAGAGCAGACGATGTTGAAGGTTGTCAAAAACATTAAGAGCGCGTCGATACTGTCGGAGGAACCGCCAACGATAGAAGAAATAGAGCAAGCAGCTATTTCGCCGGAGCATCTCTTGCCGGGTGATGGTGAATTCTTGGATTGGGTACAGTCGCGTGCACCATCAACATATCAGGGTAAAACCCTCTATCGGGATAGAGCCGCCTCACCTGATCTTTACCACGCTTACGGTTTCCAACGACAAGCGGAGGTGGAATATCAGGCACCTCAATTCGGTTCAAAACCGCTGATACTGCTTGAAATCTTCGATATGGGCATGCCAGAAAATGCCTTCGGAATATACAACTTTCACACTTATCCGCAAGCCAAGTTTGAATGGGTGGGCAGCAAGGCGATGCTTTCAGGCGGGTATCTCCGGTTTTCAAAAGGGAGGTATTTCGTTCAGATTGAGGGCTATGAGTTCGCAACGGGTATTCGTGAAGCGATGATTGCAATTGCAAAGGCTGTTGCTTCAGAAATTAAAGACCCTCCCCCAGAACCACGAATCCTTACGCTACTCCCACGCAATAAGGTGAGTGGAAGTGTCAAATTGTTCCGCTCAAATTGGGCACTGCGCCAAATCTATAGTACATTACCTGTCAATGTGCCACAATTAAGTGATCCAGCACTCGGTATCTCCGCTCGCTATCGGGATAACGCTGATTCGGCGAATTGGCTGGATGCCCAGATTGTTTTTATTATCCGTTTTTCTGATACCTCTGCGGCGGAATCTGCCTACACGCTTTACCGGGATGCTGTCCTCAAGGACGCGGTACCTTTTGAAGCAGGAACCAGTGGAGCGATTCTTACCAACCAAGGGGATGCTCGGTAACAGAGATAAAAGGAGGTCAGTTGTCGGTTATCGGTAAGGATGGGCGTTTGTAACAATCTATCCTATTTTAGAATATTCTATTCTTACCGTCAATTGTTAACTCAGGACCCCTTAACTCTCACTGCGAGGCAAACTGATAAATCTCACTGCGATGCAAACCGATAACTATTAAAAGGAGCTTTCTCATGCGAGGCGATTTTGAAGCCTATCTCAACGATTCTTTCCGTGATGAAAATGGCAAACTTGATTTAACGGCATTGTTGGCGTTGGAAGACGAAGCCGACATGGATGTTGCTGTTATCATGCCGAATACCCAACCGCTTCCCCAAAACGATGAGCTTGCCGATGCGATTCGTGGCAATTCGCGCGCCCTTGGTTGCGCACTTGTACATCCGACAGAACCAGAGCCTACTGAACAGGTCAGATTGGCTGCCGAGGCGTGGGGGATGCGTGGGATTAAACTGATGCCCGCTGTCCACAACTACAATGTCGATGACCCAATCGTGCGTCCCGTTGTTGAAGCCGCCCGCGACTATGGTCTTATCGTCTCAATTCATTCAGGACCTAACAATTGTCATCCCAACCGGATCGGCACTGTCGCAAGTTGGGTACCAGAGACCCCTATTATCATGGATCACATGGGGTTTCCTGACGATTTAGACGCGGGTATCTCTGTCGCAAAAGCGAATAAGAATGTTTCGCTCGGAACCACTATCTTAAGATTTCATCGCCGTTGGGGGACCGATCCGGACACCGTTGTGCCAACTGAAGTGAAAACGGCAGTTGACGAACTCGGACCCGAGCAGATCGTCTTCGGTTCTAATTTGCCTGAATACCGTCCTATTCAGGTTATCAACGCCCTCAAACGATTGGAACTCGGCGATGATGCGGAGGCACTGATCTTCGGTGGAAATCTCGCGCGCATTTATGGGCTTTAAATACGCGCAATCTTCGGCGTGTTTGGTGACTACAAATGAAGAGAACACCCCTTTATCAGGTTCATGAATCCCTTAATGCGAAATTCACCGAATTCGGTGGCTGGGAGATGCCGCTTCAATATAGTAGTATTGTTAAGGAGCATCTATCTGTTCGGACGAATGTGGGCTTATTTGACCTGTCGCACATGGGAGAGATTGAAGTTTCTGGGCAGGGTGCGAACGAATTGGTACAGAAACTCAGCACGAACGATGTCGGACGTTTAACTGATGGTCGTGTGTTGTATACGCTATTCTGTAATGAAACGGGCGGAATCGTTGATGATCTTCTCATCTATCGGTACACTGATAACCATTATATGCTGGTGGTCAATGCTGCCAATATTGACAAGGATTTGACATGGGTAGAAACCCACAACAACACAGGCACGGACATAAAAAATATAAGTGAGGACACGGCTCTCATCGCACTACAAGGTCCAAAGTCAATAGACATTCTGAATCCTTTCGTTCCCGAACGGGATGTTTCTGAAATTTCGTTTTTTCGCTTTGTCGTAGATGAAGTTGCTGGTATCCGTACCACCATTTCACGAACTGGGTATACGGGGGAAGTCGGTTTTGAGTTATACGTTGATGCAAGCGAGGCGGAGGATTTGTGGAATGTGCTCTACCCTGTTGTGATAGAAGTAGATGGACAACCGGTAGGACTGGGCGCGCGCGACACCCTACGACTTGAAGCCGGACTTCGCCTCTACGGCATGGACATGAACGAAGACACAAACCCGTTTGAAGTTGGCCTCGGTAAGTTTGTCAAATCCAAAGGGCGACAGTTTGTTGGAAAAGACGCACTCCTGGCCGCAAAAAAGAAGGGTATCGCGAAACAGATGGTAGGATTTCAGATGCTTGACCGTGCTGTGGCGCGTGCGGGTTATGCTGTTTATCAAGGGGGTGAATGTATAGGCAGCGTAACCAGCGGAGCACCTTCACCGAGTCTCAAATATGGTATCGGGTTCGCTTCTATCAAAAGTAGTAGGCACACGCCGTTGTGCCGGAACAGAAATGAAAATATTGACATAAAAATTCGAGGTAAACTCCACTCCGCCAAAATTGTGGAAGTGCCCTTTATCAAGAACTAACGATGCCTTAATTCAGGCGCGGAGTATTTTATGGAAAACCAGAACATTGATGAAATGTATCTTAACGAAAGAATTGAATCTATCGGGACGCAAGTCCAGGAGCCTAATGAAGCGGTCAGTGAGGTCGAATGGCGTTTGAATAACCAGATTCGGGTAGTTAAAGAGGACCTCAAGCAGGACATCAAAGATGTCAAGGAGGACCTTAAGGAGGACATCAGGGAAGTCAAAACCGACCTTGAGAACGACATTAACGGCGTTAAGAGGGACCTCAAGAGCGACATCTCAGACTTAAAGGGATTTATAACTATACTCGTTACGATTGCTGGCTTCATCATCAGTGGCGTTATAACAGTTGTTGTTAAGTTTCTATAGTTAGCAAGGAGGTTGGCAATGTCAGAGAAACTGAGTGGTAAGGAAAAATATACACCTACCTGTTTAGAATGGCTCGTAGTCATGTTAAATTCTACTTTTCATTTCTATGATATAAATCGTGATGGGTTTGAGTTAGTATATTTACCCACGGAAGATGGCGAGAGTATTCAAATGATAGTTACCCATTACGCGCATGTGAATGGAGCCCGCATGAGCAAAGCCGTTGAGTCTGGACAGAGAATAGCTCTTTCACTCGCTGAATCTTATAATTGGAATTCGTGGGTCAACATTGAAGTAGATTTTAGAGAAATAAGGTGAACCACAAAGGTTTACAATATGACAGAGGCAAGAGTCGAACCCAGAAAGTTAAATTACAGCATAACACAGAAAGTAAGGCAAAAATGATTCCACAAAACTTAAAATACATGGAAAGCCATGAATGGGCTAAGCAAGAAGGTGACATTGTCACTATCGGTATCAGCGACTATGCCCAATCCGAAATTCAGGATATCGTCTATGTTGAATTGCCGGAAGTTGGTACTGAGCTCACACAGAAAACGGAGTTCGGCGTGATAGAATCTGTCAAAGCAGCGTTTGACCTATATGCGCCTGTTAGTGGTGAGGTGATTGATGTCAACGAATCCCTCCTTGATGCCCCGGAACAGGTTAATGAATCCCCTTACGATGAGGGATGGTTTCTGAAAATCAAAATGACCGATCCCAATGAACTTGATGGCCTTCTTGATGCCGATGGTTATCAAGCACATATTGAGGCAGAGCATGCCTGAAAAAGAAAAAGACAAAAGCTACTTTTCAGATCGACATATCGGTCCCCGCTCGGAAGATATTGAACTGATGTTGACAACGCTCGGCTATTCTTCAATGGCAGATTTCATTGAGGATGTTGTGCCAGCGGATATTCGTTTGTCGTCAACCTTGAATCTAAGTGGAAATTCCAGTGGTTTAGGACGTGGTTTGCAAGCCCATATTGCAAAATCAGAATCGGAAGTACTTGCGGTGCTGAAAGAACTTGCTTCCCAGAATCAAGTCTTCCGCTCCTTTATCGGGATGGGCTACTATAATTGTTTTGTGCCGCCAGTCATCCAACGTAACATTTTGGAAAATCCGGGCTGGTATACGCAATATACACCGTATCAGGCTGAGATTTCACAAGGACGTTTGGAGGCATTGCTCAATTTCCAAACAATGGTTATCGATTTGACCGGTTTACCCATTGCGAACGCTTCACTCCTTGACGAGGCAACAGCTGCTGCGGAAGCAATGGGAATGTGTTTTGCAAATGTGCCGCGGAAGATCACTCGAAACTTTTTTGTATCAGAAACCTGTCATCCACAAACAATCGCTGTTCTACAAACACGCGCTGAACCCCTCGGTATTGAATTACAAATCGGTGACCATCGTGATGTCAATTTTGACACACCCATCTTAGGTGCCATCGTGCAATATCCCGCCACAGATGGTGCGATTTACGACTATCATCAATTCGCTGAACAGGTACACGCTGCTGGTGGTTTATTTATTGCTGCAACAGATCTGTTGGCACTAACACTCCTACGTCCACCCGGTGAGTTTGGTGTGGACATTGCTATCGGTAGTGCACAGCGGTTTGGTGTGCCCCTTGGATATGGCGGTCCTCACGCAGCTTTTCTTTCCACACATGAGGAGCTTAAACGTAGTATCCCCGGACGGATTGCTGGCGTATCTCACGATGCAAACGGCAAGCCTGCTATTCGCTTAGCACTCCAGACGCGGGAACAGCACATCCGGCGTGAAAAGGCAACGAGCAACATCTGCACTGCACAAGTACTGCTCGCTGTGATGGCAGGGATGTACGCTGTCTATCACGGACCCACAGGACTTAGGCAGATTGCGGAACGTGTACATTCACTTACCTATCGGTTACGGGCAGAACTTGAAAAACTTGGCTATACCACCGGAGAAGCCCCAAGTTTTGATACCTTCTCTGTTACTGTCCCAACGGAAGTAACAGGCGAATTGCACGCTTCTGCACGAGCGAGACGGATAAACCTTCGGGAAATTGATGCAACACATATCGGCGTTTCCTTAGATGAAACAACAACATCTGCGGATGTTGAAGAACTTCAGCAGATTTTCGCGGAAAACAGCAAGGAAGGCACAAAGCACACGTCGCCTCTTCCGCCCTTCCAGTCTTCCCCTTCTATCCCTGTAGAATTTCAGCGTGAAACGCCCTATCTGACGCATCCTGTTTTCAATAGTTACCATTCTGAAACTGAGATGCTCCGCTATATCCATAGACTCCAAATCAAAGACCTCTCCCTTGTGAACGCGATGATTCCGCTCGGTTCTTGTACGATGAAACTCAACGCTACAACGGAGATGGTGCCGGTGACATGGAGCGAATTCGGGGATCTACACCCATTCGCGCCGCAGGAGCAAGCGGAAGGTTACCGACATCTATTTTCGCAATTGGAGGAGTGGTTGGCTGAGATAACGGGTTACAGTGGTATCTCACTGCAGCCGAACGCAGGTTCACAGGGCGAATATGCCGGGCTGTTAGTCATCCGTAAATACCACGAGAGTCGCAGTGAAGCGCATCGTAACGTCTGTTTGATCCCGACTTCTGCACACGGTACAAATCCCGCGAGTGCTGTGATGGCAGGCATGAAAGTCGTTGTCGTGGCGTGCGATCTGGAGGGAAATATTGACCTTGACGATCTCCGAGAGAAAGCAGATACACACTGTGACAATCTTGCTGCTGCCATGATTACATACCCTTCAACGCACGGTGTATTTGAAGAGAAAATTCGGGAGATTTGCGACATTGTTCATCAATCCGGTGGACAAGTCTACATGGACGGTGCGAATCTAAATGCCCTTGTTGGTATCGCACAACCAGCGGGTGTCGGAGCAGATGTCTGCCATTTAAACCTCCACAAAACCTTCTGCATCCCTCACGGCGGTGGTGGACCGGGGATGGGACCCATTGGGGTCAAGGCGCACCTCACGGATTTTTTACCGACACATCCACTCGTCAATGTTGGTGGCAGTGCCGGGATTGGTGCTGTGTCTGCAGCACCGTGGGGAAGTCCCGGAATTTTACCGATCTCTTGGGCGTATATAGCGATGATGGGAGCAGAGGGACTTACGTCGGCAACAAAAGTCGCGATTCTTAACGCCAACTATATCGCGAAGAAACTCGCCCCGCACTATCCTGTGCTTTATACAGGGAAACAGGGCTTAGTCGCACATGAATGTATCATTGATTTGCGTGCCTTCAAAAAGAGTGCTGACATAGATGTAACGGATGTTGCAAAGCGATTGATGGATTACGGATTCCACGCACCGACGGTTTCTTGGCCCGTGCCGGGCGCGATGATGATTGAACCGACAGAAAGCGAATCAAGAGCCGAGTTAGATCGGTTCTGTGACGCGCTCATCTCAATACGTGAAGAAATAGCGGAGATTGAGGCAGGCATCGCTGATCAGGTAGACAATGTGCTGAAAAATGCACCTCACACGGTAGAAATGGCTACACAATCTGAATGGTGTCATCCGTATCCGCGCGAAAAAGCGGCGTTTCCCAAACCGTGGGTGCGCGATGCTAAATTTTGGCCCGCTGTGGCACGTATTAACGAAGTCTATGGGGACAGAAATCTTATGTGTGCTTGCCCACCGCTCGACGAATATTAACGCAAACCGATACTAACTGGCAACTGACAACTATAAAAACATGAAAGCAATAATTATAGGCGCAGGAGAGGTTGGGTTTCATATTGCCAAGCTCCTCACTGTCCAAGATAACGATGTTGTTCTCATTGATGAATCCGATGCCGCCTGCAACCGAGTCAATGAACAGTTGGACTTGCAGACGTTGCGTGGACCAGGGGCATCGCCACGTCTCCTGAAAACCGCCGGGATTGACGAAGCCGATCTCCTCATTGCCGTTACCAATAGTGATGAGATTAATATGCTCGCTTGTCAAATAGCTGACAGGTACAGCGTTAACACAAAAATCGCTCGTGTTTCAAATCCTGACTACTTCTCCATGGAAAGTGGGCTGACCCCCAACGATTTCGGTATCAATCTTCTGGTTAATCCGGAGCATCTCTGTGTTGCTGAATTTGTTAGACTTCTACAAATACCTGAAGCGAGAGAGATCGTCGAATTTGAGGATGGTAAAGTCCAACTCGTTTCCTTTCGAGCGAAACAGTCAAACCCTTTAATAGGAAGATCGCTTGCTGAATTAGATGCAAGTGGGCTTCTCACGGATACCCGCTTTGCTGCAATTAGTCGCCGGGGTCGTTCCAATAACGGAGACCCTACTCAGAACGGGAACAGGCATATTATCATTCCAAGGGGTGATGATGCTTTACGACAGGGTGATGAGGTTTTTGTCATCGGTAGTTCGTTGGCAGTTGAACAATTGCTACGCATCAGTGGTATCACGTTCAATCAGCAGCTTGACCGCGTTATCATTATTGGTGCAAGTCCTATCGGTATTGAGCTTGCCCGTGTGCTTGAAGAAAACGATACCAACGTCAAACTCATTGAGGAGGATCAAGCGAAAGCCCGACAAGCATCCCAAATGCTAAAGCGGACGACCGTTTTACAGGGCAATTACCTCCAATTTAGGCTCCTTGAAGAAGCTGGTGTGGATGGGGTCAACGGATTCGTTTCCGTTACGGGGGACGATGAAAACGATATTATGGCATGTATGACGGCGAAGGAACAAGGTGCTCAACGTGTGCTCGCGCTCGTTCAACAGCCGCGTTATCTCCCCTTGTTAGCGCGTATTCCGAGGCTTGATGGGGCAGTGAGTCGGCATCTCACTGTTGTGAGTAATATCCTACGACTCATCCGCCGCGGTAACATAGTGTCCGTTGCTTCGCTTCATGGAATAGAGGCAGAAGTCATTGAGATCGTTGCTGGTGTCAACTCTAAAATTGTTCACAAAGAACTTACCACCTTTAAAACAACATTTCCTGAGAACGCCTTCATCGGTGCCGTTATTCGGCGGGAAAGACTCATTATTCCGACCGGACAATCTGTTATCCAACCTGCGGATCGCGTGATTGTTTTCAGTATGCCTGGGGCGATTCCGGTTGTCGAAGACTTATTCGCTGAACGGAGAAACTAAAGGGCTATCAGTTGTCAGTTGTCAGAGGAATGGTTATCAGTTTTCAGTTAAGAGGTTTTGGAAGTATCCCACCCCTCTTGTAACTGACAACTGAAAGGTTTTTCGCAGAAAAACCGTACTGATAACTGACAACTAAAAAACATGAGTCTTAAATTAATCTTTTATACCCTCGGTAATTTACTTATCTGTCTCGCGGGGAGCATGTTATTCCCTTTGGCTGTGGCTATCTATTACCGGGCAACCGCAGGTGAAACCCAGAACGATTTGATGGCATTTGTCATCTCGGCGATAATCACTCTGATTATCGGTTTAATTCTCCGCTTCAGTATTCGATCTCGACAAGAAGAACTCGGTATCCGCGAGGGGTTTGCTGTTGTTGCATTAGGATGGGTAACAGTCGCACTCTTTGGTACGCTTCCATACCTATTTGCTGGCGTATTTCACATTGATGGACGCTCGCCGTGGACAGTGTTCTCTTTCTGCTATTTTGAATCTATGGCGGGATTTTCAACAACCGGTGCGACTGTCTTGACGGAGATTGAACATCTTTCACACGCCGTACTCTTCTGGCGGAGTTTCTCCCATTGGCTCGGTGGAATGGGAATTGTTGTTCTTGCTGTTGCTATTCTTCCGATGCTCGGTATCGGTGGTATGCAGCTTTTTCGCGCCGAAGCACCCGGACCGCAAACGGATCGGCTCACACCCCGCATCGCGCAGACGGCTAAGCTGCTCTGGGGTGTTTATCTACTTTTCTCTTTTCTTGAAACTGTACTCTTGATGCTGGGCGGTATGACGCTCTTTGATGCACTCTGCCACACCTTCGGAACTATGGCAACCGGTGGGTTCTCTACAAAAAATGCCAGTATCGGTCACTACGATAGTGTCTATATTGATATGGTGATCTGCTGTTTCATGTTCTTCGCAGGCACCAATTTCGCGCTCCACTATCGTGTACTCCGAGGTGATGTCAAAAGTTATTTCCGAGATACAGAATTTAAGTTCTACTGCCTTGTTATCGCAGTGAGTATCACCTTAATTTCATGGAACACCATCAGGTTTCAGGTTGATGAACAGGTGCCTTACGATTCAATGTGGACATCGCTCCGTTATGCTACATTCCAGGTAATGTCTATCATCACAACGACGGGCTATGGCACTGCCGATTTTGAACAGTGGCCCGCACTTTCCCAATTTATCTTGGTGACACTTATGTTTTACGGTGGCTGTGCAGGTTCCACCGGCGGCGGCATGAAACAGGTGCGGTTCCTCCTCCTTATCAAGCAGAGCGGGGCAGAAATTAAACGTCTCATCTTCCCACATGCTGTACTCCCTATTCGTGTTAACGATCGCGCAGTTCCGCCCGAAGTTATGACGAACGTCCTCGGTTTTTTCTTCTTTTTTATCGGAATTTTCGCGATTGTAACCTGCCTCATGGCAACCTTGGGGCTTGACCTCGTGAGTGCTGCGGGAGCAACGATCGCTACGATGGGTAACATCGGCCCCGGTCTCGGCAGCGTGGGACCGGCTGATAATTACGCGCATATTCACACGACTGGAAAATATGTCCTATCTTTCTGCATGTTACTCGGACGCTTAGAACTCTATACAGTACTTATCCTCTTTTCACCGAATTTCTGGAAAGGATAAGTATTTTATTGTAACAGTTATCGGTCTTCGGCTATCGGTTAAAGAGAAGTCTGATTTACCCAAAAATCTCTTAACTGATAACCGATAACTGATAACTGACAACTGACAACTATTTTAATTATGAACACAGATGAACTCCGCAGAGAATACAGAGTCCACAAAGAACATCTTCTTGAGCAGAACGTCGCATCCGATCCGTTTGAACAGTTTGAAAGGTGGTTTGCAGATGCGGTCGACGCTAAACTTGATCTACCAGATGCGATGACATTAGCAACCGCTACACCGCAAGGGGTTCCCTCTGCCCGAATGGTCGTACTCAGAGGCTTTGATGTGAGAGGGTTCTGTTTCTACACCGATTATGGGAGCCAAAAGGGAAAGGAACTGGCTGAGAATCCCAATGCAGCGGTGGTCTTCTATTGGCGTGAACTTGACCGACAGGTTCGGAGTACCGGCATCATTGAAAAGATGACCTCGGCAGAATCGGATGCCTATTTTGCCAGTCGTCCTGTTGAGAGTCAACTCGCCGTCCAGACAGAACGCCAAAGTATCGTTGTTGACAGTCGAGAACACCTCACGGAAGGTTTCCAACGCGCAGAGCAGACATATCCATCTGATACTATTCCACGTCCGCCTCATTGGGGTGGATATCGACTTGTGCCCAATATGCTTGAATTTTGGCAGGGGTGTCCAAACCGCCTCCACGATCGGCTCTGCTATACACTGCAACCCGATGGAACATGGGAGATGACGCGGCTTTCCCCGTAAATTTACTGTTTTGTTAGAGGCATCAAAAATTCTCGAAAATTACTTGACATCCGCTCCAGATTCCTATTACACTATGGGCACTTGCGAAGAACATTAAAAAAGAAAGGAGACTCCTGATGAAATTCACGCTGATTGTAGCAGCACTTTTCTACTCTCCTTCTCTGCAGGGGCAGGCACATTTTTGGAAACCTTTGATGATGGGGATTTCGACGGATGGCAGGAACTTGCTAAGTGGGATGAGATACCTGGTTCTTGGGAGGTTGTTAATGGTGGACTTCATGGGACAGGTCATGATGGATTTCTGCGTTTCCTCACAACCGGGGATGACACATGGATGGATTACACAGTCGAGTTTGATGTTAGACCTCTTAAAAAACACGGTCGTCCGACTATCGCAATTGCAGCGCGGGTTAAGGAGAAATGGTTGGTGCGTTGCTCTATTTCGGATCCAGTAGTTGTATTGCCCGGTGGTGCCAATGCCCCCGCAAGAGGATGGGTGTTTTGTGGAGCTGGCAGCTTGCGTCGGGGAACGTTTAATGGACTTTTCTTTAGTCCTCATCCACTCTTAAAATTAAACAGATGGGCACATCTAAAGTTAAGCGTTGAAGGCGATATTTTCACCTTCTGGATTAATGATGAGCAGGTTATGGAACCTACAGAACTCCGTATTTTCAGAAACCGTGAAGGCTTTGCGGACTTTCCCGATTTTCAGACCGGGGGTGTCGGTTTTGGTGTCTCGAATTATACGGCACGTTTTGATAATATCACTGTCACCGGTGATAGCATTCCAAACAGCGGTGCATTCGACGTAACGCCTCAAGGGAAACTCGCTGCAACGTGGGCACAATTGAAGCAATTCTAAATATGTATTTTACCTATTTCAAGTCTATACTGAAAATCTTAGTCTCAAAATTGACACTACAACAGACCGAGCGAGAAATTTGTTTATCTTGTATTTTTTTTCAAAAAAACTTGACAATGTTTTTGAAATATGAGAAACTATTAAGCATACTTAGAAGCGTCTAAATTAATCTTCACTTTGGCGAATGCAAGCCATATTAATAACGTATGAGGACAAAATAGATTAAAAACAATGCTAATAGAGTATCTTCCGATCTTGTTGTTAGGACTATTCGCAGTCCTCTTTGCGGGTATTAATCTCGCCCTGACCCATATTCTTGGACCCAAACGCCCGAACCGTGTCAAACTCTCCGTTTACGAATCCGGCGTTCAACCAATTGGCGATGCAAGGCAACGGTTTACCATCCGGTTTGACCTCATCGCGATGCTCTTTATCATCTTTGATATTGAAGTGGTTTTCCTCTACCCGTGGGCGGTGGTCTTTAAGAAATTCTCTGAGACGAGCGGTTTATTTATTTTAATTGAAATGCTGGTGTTTATCGGTATTCTTCTTCTGGGCTATATCTATGCTTGGAGGAAAGGAGGCTTAACATGGGATTAGATTTTGTTGGACAAGGTGCCGGACAGACGGATGGTAACATCATCACCACGACTATTGATAAGGTCGTCAACTGGGGACGAAAGAACTCGTTGTGGCCGATGCCCTTCGGGACAGCGTGCTGTGCAATCGAGATGATGGCGACCTTGGCTTCTAAATTTGACCTCTCTCGGTTCGGTTCTGAGGCGATCCGCTTTTCACCGCGCCAATCCGATCTACTCATCGTTTCCGGCAGAATCTCCATCAAAATGATGCCGGTGCTGAAACGTATCTATGACCAGATGCCGGATCCGAAATGGGTAATTTCGATGGGAGCATGCGCTTCCTGCGGTGGGGTGTTCGATACCTATACTCTTATCCAAGGTGTCGATCAGTTTATTCCTGTGGATGTATACATTCCTGGATGTCCACCACGCCCCGAAGACCTCATTGATGCGGTGCTACAGGTGCAGCAGAAAATCACCAGTGGTGCCTCACCTAAAGGCGTAGAGCATCTCCTTGAAACTTGAAAATGAAATAGGAACAGCAGAGGCACTTTATGAATGAAGAAAAAGAAGTTGAAGAACAATCAAAACCGCTTGTCCTTGAAAAATTAGAGGAACATCACGCGGATGCACTCTTAGCACAGGACGAAGCGCGCGGCACCGTCGTTGTTATACGTAAAGAACAGGCTTACGCGGTTTTGGAATATCTAAAAACAGATCCTGAACTCGCCTATACCTTTCTTGTTGATGTTACTGCTCTTGACAATTCACAGATGGAATCCGAGTTGATACAGTTTGACTACGCGAGGTTCATGGTTGTCTATCAGCTCTATTCCTATCAGGGACAGGGGCGTGTTCGAGTAAAGGTGCCTGTGCATGAAAACGACCTGAACGTCACATCTGTTACTGGGTTGTGGCAGGGCGCGAATTGGTTGGAGCGTGAGACCTACGACATGTTCGGTATCAATTTTGAGGGGCATCCCGATCTCCGTCGAATTTTAATGCCTGACGATTTTGAGGGACACCCACTTCGGAAAGATTATCCGCTCCGTGGACGTGGCGAGCGTGAACGCTTTAATTTTGATAAGCAGAATGTGTAGATTTAATAGTTATCAGTTTTCAGTTACAAGAGGTTTTTGATAAAGTCATATTCCTCTTTTTTAAAAATTAGTCGTTACAAGAGTCCACTGATACATCAGTAAACTCTTTAACTGACAACCGACAACTGATAACCGAAAACCGATAACTATAAAAAAAGGAGTATTCTATGCAAGGTGGGCTGGAACGAGCGACAGGCGAGAAGATGATTCTCAGCTTCGGTCCGCAACATCCTGCGACACACGGTACCCTTCGTATTGTGTTAGAACTTGATGGCGAATCCGTTTTGAAAGCGACACCACATGCTGGCTACCTGCATACCGGATTCGAGAAACTCGGTGAACATCTGGATTACAACCAGTACATTGTTGTGACAGATCGGATGAACTATTTGTCGCCACTGTCGAACAATTTCGGATATGTACTTGCCGTCGAACAGCTGCTCGGCATTGAAGTCACAAAACGGTGTCAATATATTCGTATTTTAATGGCGGAACTCTCGCGACTTGCTGATCATCTATTATGGTTGGGAACCGCTGCACTCGATTTAGGGGCATTTTCAGTATTCCTCTATAGTTTCCGCGAACGTGAAAAGTTGTATAGCATCTTTGAAAAGACAACCGGAGCAAGGTTGACGACGAGTTACACCCGCGTAGGGGGTGTTCTCCGAGATTTGTATGATGGGTGTGAAGAAGATATCCGTCAATTCATCGGCAACTTCCCAAAAGCACTAAAAGAGACCCATACCCTGCTCACACGGAATCGGATCTGGATGGATCGCACGAAAGGTGTTGGAGCCATTTCAGCTGATGATGCTATTGGTTATGGATTAACGGGTCCTTGCCTCCGCGCCACTGGCATAGCACATGATATACGTAAGGCTGAACCATATTCCAGTTACGAGGAAGTCACCTTTGATGTACCAGTTGGAACTAACGGTGATGCCTATGATCGTTACCTCGTTCGGATGGAGGAGATGATTCAGAGTTGTGGTATCGTTACCCAAGTTTTGGATAATATGCCTGACGGACCGGTCAATCTTGAAGATAACAAGGTTACAATGCCGGACAAGTCCGATGCCTATGGGCATATTGAGGGATTAATCCATCACTTTAAGATTGTTATGGATGGGCACGGCGTGCAACCGCCACAAGGCGAACACTATTGTGCAACCGAATCACCGAACGGCGAACTTGGTTTTTATATAGTCAGCGATGGCAGCGGCACCGCTTATCGTATCCGTATCCGTCCGCCGAGTTTCCTGCACTTCCAGGCACTGCCGCGTATGTTAGAGGGTGGAATGGTTTCTGACACTGTAGCAGTGTTGGGGAGTCTCAATGTCATCGCGGGTGAATTAGATCGGTAACTTTGTCAGAGTCTACTGTCTGTTTTAGGAGGTGTCAATGGAACTCAAAGGCATTATGCTTTTCGTCAAAGACATGAAGACTGTCATCGCGTTTTATAGGGATGTCATCGGATTGACTCCTGACGAAGATCAACCGTTCCCGGAACACCGCTTTTTTCGCTTTAACGCAGGTGCTTGCACGTTGTGTCTCCATAGTGCCAGCAAACCCAACGAAGGGAGACAAAAACTGATGTTCCACGTTGAAAGCGTGAGTGCCGTTCATCAGCACATAAAATCGAAAGGGAAGCGATTACGGAAACTTGAAAAGAACGACGATGGGCATGCCATTTTCGATATCCGCGATCCAGAAGGCAACCGTATTCAGTTTTACGGCAATTATTGATTTTGGAAGTTTTCACAAAGACAGATAAAGTAATTTTGATGGGAGTGGACTTAATAAATTCATGAAACTAAAAGTCATTATCCATAAAGCTGAAGAAGGCGGATATTGGGCGGAAGTGCCATCACTTGCTGGTTGTGCTACACAAGGTGACACTTTTGAAGAATTACTTGAAAACATCTATAAAGCAATTGAAGGGTATTTATCCGTAGATGTTAACTTAGAAACCCAATTTGCGCTTTGCATCGAAAACAAAAGTTGTGAAGACATAGAGAAGCGAAAATTCTACCGAATTCTGCCTGATGAAAAAGCGACCCGTGAAGGCTATCTGCGAGTCATTGATGAATCTCAGGAAGACTACTTGTATCCCGAATCTTATTTTATTTCTCTTGAACTACCTCGCAAAGTACAGGAGGCATTCGTAGCGGCAGTCTAATGGAAGGGTTTTTGATAAACCTAATATCTCTCTTCTCAGCCTAAGACCGCAAGCCCGAAACGAAGTGGAGGGGTTTTTGATTGGGTGTTTCTTCAGCTCTTGAGCGAAAGCGTCAAAGCACAAACCACGTCCTTTAACCGCAAGGAAAGTTAAAAATATGTCAGATGAACTCATTCAAATCGAAACGCCTTTCGCGTTTAACGAAGAAAATCAGCGTGAATTCGACGAATTGATAGGGCGGTATCCTATTAAGGAGGCGGCGATGCTGCCGACGCTCCATCTCGCGCAGAATCAGGCAGGCTATATCACTCCTGCAGTCATGAAGTATGTCGCAGAGCAACTTGAGGTCTCCGTGATGAAGGTCAAGGATGTTGTCACTTTCTATCCGATGTTCTTTGAAGAACCGGTGGGACAGTACGTGATTCGGGTATGCCATACGCTACCTTGTGCGTTGCGAGACTGTAAAGTTGTTTTGGACCATCTTAAGACGAAACTGAACACAGATGTCGCTTCCGAAACCAACCTCGCGAAAGGTACAACAGCTGACGGTAAGTTCACGCTCATGAAAGTAGAATGCCTCGCTTCGTGCGATGTTGCGCCCGTCATTATGGTGAATGGCGATTTACATAAAAATTTAACCCCGGAAAAAGTTGATGAGCTTTTAGCGACGCTTGCGAGCTAAAACTTGCTATACTAAAGTAGCGACGCTTGCAAGCTAAAACTTGCTATACTAAAGTAGACAATTTGTAGAGGAGAAGGTATGGTTGAAGAAAGACGGATTCTCTACGAGCATCTGGATGTACCTGATATTAACACGTTCGATGTCTTTCGGCAATATGACGGCTACACCCGTTTTGAGAAAGCAATTGCGGAATATCAACCTGAAGAGATCGCTAAAATGGTGTTGGATTCAGGCTTGAAAGGCAGAGGCGGTGCCGGTTTTTCTACTGGGGAAAAATGGAGTTTTGTCCCAAGGGATATAAAGCCCTGCTACCTCTGTTGCAACGCCGATGAAAGCGAACCAGGGACATTCAGTAACCGTTACGTCTTGGAGAAAAATCCACACCTATTGATTGAAGGTATCCTGATCTGCTGCTATGCGATGGGCATTGAGACAACTTACGTCTACATTCGGGGTGAATTTACGCTCGGTAAAAAGATGTTGGATGCTGCCATCAAGGAGGCTTATGAAAAAGGTTACCTCGGCAAAAATATTCGTGGCACGGGACTCAACATTGACATCTATACACACCCGGGAGCCGGTGCCTATATCTGTGGCGAGGAGACGGGATTAATTGAATCGCTTGAGGGCAAACGCGGACAGCCTCGAAACAAACCGCCGTTCCCTGCTGTCGAAGGTGTGTTCAGAAAACCCACCGTCGTGCAGAATGTTGAGACGTTATGCAACCTACCTTTCATTATCGGTAATGGTGTTGAATGGTACACACAGATGGGCCCGACGTATGCCGATACGCGGTTTGATCCACCGAAACCTGATGCCAATACCGGCACAAAACTCTATTGCATTAGTGGTGATGTCAATGAACCGGGTGTTTATGAACTTGATCTCGGCTTGACGTGTACAGAACTCATTGAGGTTGCAGGTGGTTTACGTGGCGAAGAGGTGAAAGCCGTCATCCCGGGTGGCAGTTCCGCACCGATTTTGACGCACTATGAGTTAGACACGCGGCTCGATTTTACCTCACTTACACTCGCCAAGTCGATGCTCGGTTCCGGTGGTATCATCGTCATGAACGAGACCCGCAATATCGTGGATTGTTTGCTCAACATCATGAAGTTCTATGCCCATGAATCGTGCGGACAGTGCACGCCGTGCCGTTGGGGTACACCGTGGGTGCGCGATATTGTTCAACGGATTGCCGATGGAAACGGACGAAAAGACACTATCACACGACCCAAATTCGGTGTCGCTGAAGGCGGCAGATGGGGCGATACCGGCGAAACGGAAGAGATTTACGAAGACTTGGATCTGCTGGAGAGTGTCGCCAATAACATTGCGAATGTGGACACGATGACATGGAATACGATATGTGTCTTTGGCATTGCTGTCTCGTGGCCAGCCGTGAGTTATATGCGCAAATTCCGGCCCGAATTTGAAGCCGCCATTCGTGAAAGTAAACTTGTTACCTTGCCTGTTGCCGAGGCGACAGTCCCACCGGAGGAAAACTACGCATATCAGCAGCGGTTTGTTCCAAAAGAGTTCGCTGACCTATAGGGCATAACTGGCGATAGCCGAAAGGAACACCTATGATGAAAACCTTGTTTTTTGCCATTGTGGGCCTTTTATGCCTGAGCACTGTCACTACCGCCGAACTGAGTGTTGAGGGTTTAGAGAAGATCCGGCAAATTGTTAACGAAGCCGAGGTGCGTTTAGAAAAGCGCATCACTGAACGCTTCACAGAGCAGAGCAAAAGGTTAGACTTTCTGGGAACATTGGTAATAACACTCATCGGCGCGCTTATAGCCTTTGTAGGTGTCCCATTAGCCCTCATTGCGTATCAGCAGAACAGACGCACACAACAAGAGGATACCATAAAGCACAAGCCATAGAGATCCAGGTATTGCGCGAGAAAATTGAGACACTTGAAAAATTGTTAAGTTGACGTAAGCGTAATTTCCCTGGTAGGAATACATTGGAGTAAATTTATGGCACTAATTAAATTGAATGACCTTGAGATAGAGGTTGAAGATGGAACGAATGTAGTCGAGGCAGCAAGGCAACACGGCATTGAGGTGCCTCACTACTGTTATCACCCTGGATTGACCCGTCCTGCGAATTGTAGGATGTGCCTCGTTGAACCACACGAATTCTTTCCACCTGCTGGCGCGATTGTTCCGGCACGACAACTCGCGACAGGATGCACAATGGTGCTGAGAACAGCACCTCCCGAAAGGAAACTTGACGGAAAGTACGACTCCATTGTCTATACAGATAGTCCGCGCGTCAAAAAGGCACGCGAGGACATACTGGAATTTCTGCTCGTGCATCATCCACTTGACTGTCCCGTCTGTGATCAGGCTGGTGAATGCGACCTGCAAGACTATAGTTATCGGCATGGACATGATAAAAGCCGGTATATTGAGGTCAAAAATGTTCCACCCAAGAAAGACTTGGGACCGGATGTGCTCCTTTACTCAACGCGCTGTGTCGTCTGTACCCGGTGTATCCGATTTGCGGAAGAGGTTTCAGGAACTGGTGAATTAGGCTTAATTAACCGCGGTTCCCATGATGAAATTGATATTCCGAGAAGCCACGAAGGCGTTCCTTTGCAGGTATTAGATAACAAGTTGGCGGGAAATGTCGTTGACATTTGCCCCGTCGGGGCATTGATTAGCAAAGATTTCCTGTTCAAGTCTCGTCCGTGGTTTATGGAGAAGGCGAACAGTGTCTGTTCAGGATGTAGTGTCGGCTGTAATATTACTGTAGAATATAAAGCCGATGGCGTATATAGACTCAAGCCGCGTTTCCACGAGGATATTAACCAGCATTGGATGTGTGACGATGGTCGTCTCGGTTACCACTATGTGAACAGTGATGACCGTCTCCAACTCCCGCTTAAACGGGTAGATGACGAACTCTCTCCGACACATTGGGCAGATGCCATAGCAACAATCACAGAAAAATTGTCCGAAGTGGAAGCTGAGGATATCGTGGTTATTGGCTCTGCACAAGGCACGAATGAGGATAACTACGTTCTGCAGCAGTTTGCTCACGATGTACTGAAGACAACGCAATTGGGACTCTTTGGGCAGTCGCCGGGTGAAGAACATAAATTCCCACAATTTACAATTGAAGCGGACAAGAATCCGAATACCGCTGGTGCGCGAACCATACTCGGTTCCGCGAACGGGAACGTCGTTTTAGAAGGCGACGCGCTTTGGGAGAAGGTATCGGATGCCAAAGTGGTTTACCTTGTTAGCGGCGCGTCTGAACGTATCCTTGAGGATGCCGAAAAAGCTGCATTAGAGAGTGTCGATTTTCTTATCGTGCAGGACGTTTTACCATCAGAGGTGACGCAATTAGCAGATGTGGTGTTGCCCGGAACGACCTTCGCGGAGAAAGATGGCACTTTCACCAATTCGACGGGTTGGGTACAACGGATTCGCAAAACAATTGATCCACCGGGTGAAGCGCGTGTAGATTGGGAGATTACACAGCAGCTTGCCAAGCAGTTGGGTGGTGAGATGAACTACCACTTTGCTGGTGAGATTGCGCTCGCGATTGCTGAAAATGTGCCAGGCTATACTGACGCAACACATCAGAAAATTGGGGATGCGGGAATTAAGTTAACCTAAGTCTGTAGTCTTTTGGAACTATCAAGAAGGAGAAAATATGCCTCTTCTCGTTTTAATCCTCAGTTCAGCTGTCAAAATCGTCATCATTGTCCATCTGCTGCTTATCGGTGTGATGGCAATGATATGGTCGGAACGCCGGGTGAGCGGATGGATGCAGGATCGGTTGGGACCGAATCGTGTTGGACCGCAAGGGCTGCTCCAACCTATCGCAGACGGGCTTAAATTCCTGTTTAAAGAGGATCTTATCCCGGATCACGTAGATAAGCCGCTTTACGTGCTTGCGCCAGCAATGTTGTTAGTCCCCGCACTTGTTACGGTGGCAGTTGTGCCATTTGGGAATGCTATCACGCTATTTGGGTATGAGATACCTCTCCAGATCGCGGACATCAACATCGGCATTCTGTACGTCTTAGCGATAACGTCGCTTGGAGTCTACGGCGTTGTGCTTGGGGCGTGGGCATCGAATAATAAGTACTCGCTTTTGGGTGGTTTGCGTTCGTCCGCGCAGATGATTAGTTACGAGTTGACACTCGGATTGGCGATTATTGGTGTATTGATGCTGACAAGTTCGCTCAGCCTTCGGACAATCGCGATAGAACAAGGGGCGTATCCTTGGCAGTGGAACTTCCTAATTCACTTCCCGGCGTTTCTTGCGTTCACGACTGCGATGTATGCGGAAACGAACCGGTTACCGTTTGACCTTGCAGAAGCCGAACAGGAACTCGTCGCGGGGTATCACACCGAATACAGCAGCATGAAATTCGCGATGTTTTTCATGGCGGAATATATGAACATGATTGTCGGTTCCGCTGTGACAGTAACGCTCTTTTTAGGCGGATGGCATTTCTTCGGCTTGGAAAACGTCGGAGGTCCTGTGTGGAGTGGACTTATCTCGTTCGGTATCTTCTTTGCCAAGACAGCGATTTTCCTGTTCGTGTTTATTTGGGTCCGCTGGACACTGCCTCGGTTCCGCTACGATCAGCTCATGAACTTAGGTTGGAAATTCTTGTTACCTGTTGCCTTGAGTTCAATTGTCGTAACCGGTACCTTATGGATAACGACTGGCTCTCGTCTGATGGTGGGTATTGGCAACGTGGTTG
The DNA here is from genome assembly GCA_026702755.1 of Candidatus Poribacteria bacterium. Lineage (NCBI taxonomy): Bacteria > Candidatus Poribacteria > Candidatus Poribacteria bacterium. Next base: position 47,721 of record JAPPBX010000110.1, read on the forward strand.
CGGCGTTCATCGTTGTGTCAATAGTGGCAGGGCTGCTTGTCATGAACAAGACACCTGAACCAGCAATACAGGATAGCAATCAGCAAATTACCCCCAGCAGCGCACTGGACGCTATAGAATAGGAGGCGTGTGAATGAATCCAGAACAGATACTATTTATTCTCTTTGGAGCGGTCGCGCTGATTGGTGCGATTGCTGTTATTTCGTTTCGACATCCAATTTATAGCGCGCTTTCGCTGATTGTAACGTTCTTCGCGCAAGCAGGGCTTTTCGTCCTGTTGGGTGCACATTTCGTTGCGGCTGTCCAAGTAATCGTCTATGCCGGCGCAATCATGGTCCTGTTCCTCTTTGTGATTATGCTCCTGAACCTCGGCACACTCTCGGCGAAAGGGGCTATTGGACGGAAACTCAAAGGTTTCGCGATAATCTTAGGTATTCTCTTGGCTGCTGAGGGCATCTATATCGCAATGAATGCGATCAACGATACCGCGGTTGCATCTGCACAGACTGCTACGGAATCGGTAACGACGACCACTTATGACATTGGCGAACTTTTGTTCAGCAAGTATCTCTTGCCATTTGAGGTTACCTCGCTTATTTTGTTGGCGGCATTGATTGGTGTTATCGTCTTGGTAAAACGCGAAAGTCAAGAAGAAAATTAAAGTCGGTAATCACCAGTCGGTAGATGAGGTGTTATCTTTATAACATCAAGAACATAGCCTGTAATGTAATGGAAGGCGGGTCTACGGCGGTAGCTGTTGAAGTTCCAAGTCCCTTGACCGAACCGCAAGGAAAATTAAAAATATGTCATTAGAGTATTATCTCATATTGAGCGCACTCTTGTTTACAATCGGAGTAATCGGAGTCCTCATCCGCAGGAACGCTATTATCATCTTTATGTGTATTGAGTTGATGCTGAATGCGGCGAACCTCGCCTTTGTAGCAATCGGCCGGAGCCTCGGTGAGGCAACTGGACAGGTGTTCGTTTTCTTCGTGATGACCGTTGCTGCCGCTGAGGTCGCAATTGGGCTCGCAATCATTGTAAGCGTTTTCAAACATCGACAGACAATTAACGTAGATGAGGTTAATTCGTTAAAAGGCTAAAGTTAGCAGTCGGTAGTCAGCCATCGGCTTTCGATATGTGGTAGGTGCGTATCGTTTGCACGCTACAAGCGATTCTTTACTGATAGCCGATAGCCATAAAAGGATAAAATATGTCACAAGAACTAATTGTTGTCCTGTTAGTTGCCCCGCTTGTTGGGTTTCTGATTAATGGGTTATTTGGAAAATGGCTAAAAAGTAACGAGAAACTGAGCGGATGGATAGGTGCGCTTGCAGTGCTTGTCTCCTTAGTCTGTTCGATTATAGCCTTTACCAGTTTGAACGGCGGTGCTGCCCCGTTTGATGAAGTGCTTTATGAATGGATTACGGGCGAGTCGTTCGCTTTCAATATCGGCTTTCGCGTCGACGCGTTGACAGCAGTCATGTTGTTGGTCATTACGGGTGTCGGTTTCCTCATCCATGTCTATTCAATCGGTTACATGCACGGCGATGAAGGATATACCCGCTATTTTGCCTACCTAAATCTGTTTGTTTTCGCAATGTTAATTCTCGTCCTCGGCAACAACTACCTGATGATGTTTGTCGGATGGGAAGGCGTTGGTCTCTGCTCTTATTTACTGATTGGGTTCTGGTATGACAAGCAATCAGCAACGGATGCTGGGAAAAAGGCTTTTATTGTGAACCGGATTGGTGATTTCGGTTTCCTGCTGGGGATGTTTACGCTGTTTGCAGCCTTCGGAACCCTCGATTTCGGGGCAATGTTTGAAGCCGCTGAAGCAGATAATTTTCAGAAAGTCTTTGGAGCCAGTACCCTCGTGGTCGCAACATTGCTACTCTTCGTCGGCGCGATTGGTAAATCAGCGCAGATACCGCTCTATGTATGGCTACCGGACGCAATGGAAGGTCCAACGCCCGTTAGTGCGTTGATTCACGCTGCGACAATGGTAACCGCAGGGGTGTATATGATAGCACGCTCGGCTGTGCTTTACGACATCGCGCATACCGGTGAGGTTGTCGCATGGATTGGTGTCCTGACTGCGTTCCTCGCTGCAACGATAGCACTTGCACAAAACGATATTAAACGCATCCTCGCCTATTCCACCGTGAGTCAGCTCGGTTATATGTTCGTTGGCGTTGGGGTTGGTGCTTATGCGTCAGGTGTGTTCCACTTGGTAACGCATGCCTTCTTTAAAGGATTGATGTTCCTTACCGCCGGTAGTGTAATGCACGCGATGGCGAATGAACTGGATATGCGGAAGATGGGCGGCTTGAAGGCGAAGATGCCGATAACGCATTGGACATTTTTGATCGGCGCACTTGCCATCGCAGGATTTCCGTTTCTTAGCGGTTTCTGGAGCAAGGATGAAATCCTACACAGTGCATGGAGCAGCTCTCCCATAATTTACGTTATCGGGTTAGTGACAGCGTTCCTAACAGCGTTTTATATGTTCCGCTTAATCTTTGTGACATTTTATGGTGAATCTCGCGTTGAATCCGAAGTTGAATCGCATCTGCACGAATCACCGCCAGTCATGTGGCTGCCGTTGGCGATCTTAGCGATTCCTTCTGCTTTGATCGGTTTGCTATTGGGCTGGGGCGGACATGGAAGTTGGTTCCATCATTTCACGAAGAGCGTTTTTCCAGAGGCACATCATGATGCATCGGGGAATGTTATCTTGTTTATGGTAATTTCATCGGTCGTTGGTTTGGCAGGTATTGCGTTTGCATGGATGCGTTATAGCAAACGGGTGCCGTCTGATGAACCTACCAATGCGATACATAAATTTGTTGCAAATAAGTACTACGTTGATGAGGTTTATAACTCGCTTATTGTGCAACCGATCAAGAATGCTTCTCACTATCTATTGTGGCGGATTGTAGATAACGGCGTTATCGACGGAATTGTCAATGGCGTGGCTGCTATCATTCGGGTGATTGGTGGAACATTACGACGACTCCAGACAGGACTCGTCCAGGCTTACATCGTGTCAATGGTTTTAGGAATTGTGTTATTCCTTGCCTACTATCTATTTTTTGCTTAGGCTGACTGGATTTTGATGTGGCGCGAGGTATTCCTACCTTGCAATCCTTTTTTAGGCAGTGCTAACGGAGAATGAAGATGGGAAAGAGCACTTTTCGACCGCGGGATATAATCAACAAAGAGGTTGCCGGTATCTGCGGTGTTGCAAGGTTAACAGATAAAGCACGAGCCGCACATGCTGGTGAAATCGGAAATTATAAGTACGGTGCTGAATCCACACAGGATACAGGAATTTTGTCCTTTCTCGGTATTTCAGCGGAGGCTTTTCAGGAAGCCGCTGTGCATATTGACAATGATGTCAAGCTTGGAGCATGGATTTTGGATAACTCCAAGAAGTCATCTGAGGAAATATCGGCGTTCAATCGTAAGATGAAAACTTGGTGGCAGAACAACATGCCGAGTGACGACTTTTCAAAACGTCGCCGCAAATTAGCTGAAAAAGATGAAGACCGTTGGCTTTTTTGGTTCTTCCCTTCGGCGTGGCTCTGGAAACGTTTTTTTAAATAGTAACTTATTTCTTCGAGAGAGAAGATCCCGGTTGGCGTACGCCAAGTTGGGGTAAACTGTTACATACAGAGGCTCTTAACCGACGATTGACAACCGATAACCGATAACCATTAAAACGGAGGTTTCCTTGTTACTTTCAATAGTCATTTTTTTACCATTACTTGGCGTGATAGCAATCGCATTGCTCAGGGGACTCGGCGCAACCGCTGTGAAAGGCATCGCGCTTGTCATTGGGCTTCTGACGTTTGTTATCTCGTTGGGGCTTTATACCGGGTTTGACGCAACCACTGCAACATTCCAGAATGTCACTCAAGAAGAATGGATCCCCGGTTTAGGCACAAAATACCACATCGGTATAGATGGTATTTCGTTGTGGTTAGTGTTGTTGACAACGTTCCTGACCCCAGTGTGTATCCTTGCCGCATGGAATTCTGTGGAAAAAGGGTTGAGCGGTTTTATGATGTCGCTTCTCGCACTTGAAACCGGGATGTTGGGTGTCTTCTGTGCTTTGGATCTGTTCCTCTTTTTCGTCTTTTGGGAGGCGATGCTAATCCCGATGTACTTCCTCATCGGTATCTGGGGTGGGGAACGTCGGATTTATGCCACCGTGAAGTTCGTCCTTTATACGATGGCAGGCAGCGCGCTTATGCTCGTCGGCATTTTGGTGCTGTACTTCCAAAACGGGAACAGTTTTGACTTCACAACGCTCAGCGGTCCATTTGAACATTCGCATCTGTTATTCCTCGCGTTTTTTATCGCGTTTGCGATTAAGGTGCCCCTCTTTCCGTTCCATACGTGGCTCCCAGATGCCCACGTTGAAGCACCTACGGTCGGGAGTGTAATCCTTGCCGGAGTCCTACTGAAGATGGGAACTTATGGAATCGTCCGATTTTGCCTACCGCTCTTTCCCGATGCCGCTACGCAATTCACACCTTTGATTGTAACCCTCGCTGTCATCGGCATCATCTATGGAGCGTTGGTAGCCATGGTGCAACCAGATCTGAAAAAGCTGGTGGCATACTCCAGTGTGAGTCACCTCGGTTTTGTTGTATTGGGACTCTTTTCAAAGAGTGCTGCAGCAATTCAGGGAAGCGTGTTGCAAATGATTAATCACGGCTTAAGTACAGGGGCGTTGTTCCTCTTAGTCGGGATGATTTATGAACGACGGCACAGTAGGATGATTGTTGATTTCGGTGGCTTGTCAAAACGGATGCCGATTTTTGCTGTAATTTTTATGATTGTAACGTTGTCATCCATTGGACTACCGGGTTTGAACGGGTTCGTTGGCGAATATATGATATTGTTCGGAAGTTTTGATCAGGGTGCTTTCTCTAAAGTATACGTCGTCTTCGCAACCGCAGGTGTGATCCTGGCAGCCGTATATATGCTGTGGATGTTCCAACGGGTGATGTTCGGAACACTTGATAAAACTAATGCAGAGTTGCCTGACTTGAACGCGCGCGAAGTTGTTGTGATGCTTCCACTACTTCTGTTCATCGTCTGGATCGGTGTTTATCCAAAGCCTTTTCTGAGTAAGATGGAGAAATCGGTAGGTCTTGTTGTGACAAAAGTGCAGACCGAACCTGCTATGGGTCGCGCTGAAAAACAGATGCTCGGAGACCCTCAACTCGTACTACAAGAGACGCAGCGCGCACAACGTGAAGATATTGAAAAGGAGGCACGGCAGTAGGCGCGATCTCCGTATCGCGACTCTCGATTATAAATGAAGTTTAAACTTGCATCTTGTCTTATTCTCTGTGTAATTTTCGGACTTGTATTAGCTGTTTCAATGGAAGCCTTGGGCGCAGATGACCCGCATGGCGGCGAAGGTGCACATCATGGTCATGGCGTAGACGGCGCAAAATTGCCTATCTGGAGTATTATTCCTTTCGTTGGTATTTTGCTATCGATTGCAATTTTCCCACTTGTGTTAGACTCACACTTTCTCGTTCATCACGGTGGGAAAATGTCGTTGGTCTGGGCATCAGTCTTCGCGATCCCCTATCTTGTTGCTTTTCGAGGAGAAGCTTTTTACGACATCCTGCACATCTATCTATTAGACTATATCCCATTCATCCTTCTTTTGTGGGGTTTGTTCACAGTTGCGGGTGGGATTCTCGTGCGTGGCACGTTGCGTGGCACACCGGTCCTCAATACGTTCTTACTGTTAATCGGCACAGTGATCGCATCATGGGTCGGAACTACAGGCGCATCAATGCTCCTGATCCGTCCTTTAATCCGAGCAAATGCATACCGAAAGAATAAGGTTCATCTAATTGTCTTTTTCATCTTTCTCGTAAGTAACATCGGTGGTTCTTTAACACCAATAGGAGACCCCCCTCTATTCCTCGGGTTTCTCCGCGGCGTGCCGTTCTTCTGGACAACTACGGCATTATTCCCGCACATGTTACTTATAAGCGTAGTGTTACTTATTCTGTTCTTTATATTTGACACTTTGATGTTTAAACGCGAAGGAGGCGTGGTACCAGACGATGGAACCAATGAACCTGTTCGCGTAGAGGGACTTTTCAACCTCGTCTTCCTGTTCGGGATCATTGCTGCTGTTCTCATGAGCGGTACTTTCAAGTGGGGCGAGGTCAACATCCTTGGCGTTCATGTATATTGGCAAAATATTGCGCGTGAAGCCTTGATTGTTATTATGGGGTTACTGTCACTTAAATATACACCCTTCAGTGGTGAATTACGTCAATCCAACGAATTTTCATGGGAGCCGATTGAAGAGGTTGCCAAGGTGTTTGCTGGTATCTTTATGACCATTATTCCAGCATTGGCAATCCTGAAAGCAGGGGAGAACGGCGCGCTGGCAGGTTTAATTGGTGCTATGCAACAACCGTACCACTATTTCTGGATTACTGGTGTTTTGTCCAGTTTCTTGGACAATGCCCCAACATATTTGACATTCTTCAATACCGCACTTGGAAAATTACACCTTACTGAAACAGTTGTACCGCAAATTCTGACAGGTCAATTGACGGAACCACAACACCTTGAGTTTATCAAATTGCTAACGGCTATCTCTGTCGGAGCAGTTTTCATGGGCGCGAATACCTATATCGGCAATGCCCCGAATTTCATGGTCAAAGCAATCGCGGAACAAAGCGGTATCCGCATGCCAAGCTTTTTCGGGTATATGCTCTGGTCAGTGGTGATCTTATTCCCGCTCTTTGTGGTTGTAACATTTGTGTTCCTGTAATGGCAGTCGGCAGTCAGCAGTCGGCTTTCAGTGTTTGGCAGTTGCGTATTACTTCACTGCCCTAATTACTCTTTACTGACAACCGATAGCCGATAGCCGATAGCCACAAAAAAAGGAGATTTTAAATGCCGGTAATTAACTGGGGATTGCTGATGCCGGAACTGGTTATCGCTTTAACGCTGCTCATTGTCCTCGTTTTTGACCTGTTTGACTCGATCTCAAAAGCAGTCCTTGGCTGGATGACGATCGTTGGGGCTGGGATCGCGCTGTGGGTTTCTATACAGATGCACCACGCTGGCACGGTCGGCACCCAATTCAATGAAATGTTTAAAGTAGATAATTTCTCGCTCTTCTTCAACATCATCTTCCTCGTCTCCACGATTTTGGTTGCGTTGATTTCGATGAGTTATTTGGACAGAAATGACAGGAAGCAGGGACCTTATTATCTACTTATTTTGCTGGCAACGCTGGGTATGATGTTAATGGCTGCTGGCAACGAACTGATTATCGTCTTCCTCGGCTTGGAACTGATGTCGTTGTCGCTGTATGTGTTGGCGGGTTATTTTCGGGAAAGTCCCGCTTCGAGCGAAGCTGGGATGAAGTACTTATTGCTCGGTGCATTTGCGAGTGCGTTTTTCTTGTACGGAATTGCGCTAATTTATGGCGGTGCTGGCACAACAAGTGTACCCGCAATTGCTGAGGCAATTGCAGCCCCGAATAAATCGCCTCTGTTGTTAGCAGGGATGTTCTTGCTCATCGTTGGGTTTGGGTTTAAAGTTGCGATTGTTCCATTCCATCAGTGGGCACCTGATGTTTACGAAGGCGCGCCGACAACAATAGCGGCGTTTATCTCCGCCGGACCGAAGGCGGCTGGATTTGCAGCGTTCCTCAGAATTTTCATGGAAGCACTACCGAACCTACAAGTGGAGTGGGGAAGCGTTCTCATTGTATTGGCGATGTTGACAATGACCGTTGGCAATGTTATTGCAATTGCCCAAACGAACATCAAACGGATGCTCGCGTATTCCAGTATTGCGCATGCTGGTTATGTCTTAATTGGATTGGCGGCTGCAAATAACGATGGGATCTCCAGTGCGATGCTTTATCTGCTCATTTATTGTGTGATGAACATTGGTGCATTCGGTGCGGTTATCTTGGCGAAAACGGAAGATGGTGAGAGTCTAATGATTTCTGATTACGCTGGACTTGGACTCCGAAAGCCGCTACTCGCGATGTTTATGACGGTAATGCTTTTATCGCTCGCCGGTTTTCCACCAACTGCCGGATTTGTTGGGAAATTATATATCTTCAAATCCGCGGTTCAAGCGGGGCATATCTGGCTCGTCATTATCGGTGCTATAAACACCGCAATATCGGCGTTCTATTACCTGCGCGTCGTCGTAACGATGTATATGCGTGAGCCGGAAGAGGAACTGACGTTCACCTCGTATCCGAGCACACTTGTTGTGGGGTTAGTCCTCGCAGCGATTGGTGTGCTGCTTATCGGTATTCTACCATCGCTCATGCTCACACCAGCACAGAATTCTGTTTTTTAATGGCTTTCAACCATCGGCAGTCAGCCTGCGGACTGAAAACCGATGGATATTAAACTGAGGTGCGGAAGGATAGAAAATGAACCTCCAGTCTTCCACACTTCCATTCTTCCATTGTGCTAATAACAAAGTGAGTAATTTTGCATAAGTCTTAAGGAAAACGAAAAAGAGGACGCTATGTCAGATGTTAGATTAGGCTTTATCGGCACAGGTGGCAACATGAATCGCCATCTGCGCGAATTAACCGAGATAGGCGGCTCAACATTCGTCGCCTTCTGTGATATTGTAGTTGAGAAAGCGGAACAGGCTGTCACGCAGTACGGCGGTAAAGCCTACGCCGACTATAACCAGATGCTCGCACATGAGGAATTGGATGCTGTTTATATCTCAATTCCGCCTTTTGCCCACGGGGCACCTGAGCGTGCTGTTGTTGCTGCCGGACTACCGATGTTTGTGGAAAAACCTGTCCACATGGATACCGATGATGCGAAGGACATTGCAGCGGAAATAGAAGAAAAAGGTATCATAACCGCTGCCGGATACCAGGAACGTTATCTTGACATCATCGACAAAGCGCAGGAACTCCTTGCTTCCCGACGCGTCGGATTCTTCATGGGCTACTGGATGGGCGGCATGCCCGGTGGATGGTGGCGCGAGAAAGCGAAATCTGGTGGACAGCTCATGGAGCAGACGACACACGAATTTGATATGGCGCGGTACCTCTTCGGCGAAGTCAAAACCGTTTATGCCGTCGCACGCTACGATTTAATTCCAGATACCGATTACGATATTGAGGAAGCGTCTGCGGTCTCTTTACAATTTGAAAGTGGTGTTTTCGGCATTATGTTCTCCGCTTGCTTCACAACGAATGGAATGCGGCGTTCTGGGTTAGACATCTTTTGTGAGGACGGTTCGCTTGAATACCATCTCCGTAGTGCCCTTGTGCTCTCTACTGCCGATGAGAAAACCACGTGGAACCCGCAAAACAATTGTACGATTGATATGGATAGTACCTTTATTGAGGCAGTTCGCACCGGAGATGGCAGTGCAATCCGATCCCCCTACGCTGATGCCGCGAAAACTGCTATTTTATCTATCGCTGCCAATGAATCTCTGGAAACTGGCCTACCTGTGCATCTAACATAGCAGATTGTGTCCGAATTATATTTTCAGGGCAGGTATGCGTACCTGCCCTATGAGAGCAATCCCTACATTCCGATAAAAACAGCCTTCCTAACATATATCGTTATTCAGTACACCCCATTTTGATAAAAGATTTTGACGACATCATACACTTCTTTAAACTGACAACTGATAACCGGTAACTATTATGGAACAACAAATTAACCTCCCTATCACCGGAATGCACTGCGAAAACTGTACAAGTACTATCACACGGCATCTTAAAAAGATGGATGGTATCCTTGCCGCAGAGGTTAGCCTCGCCACCGAATATGCAGCGGTTACCTTCGATACATCCACACTCAGCGAGGAAACCATCGTTGATAAGATCCGAGATCTCGGTTTTGACGTTGTCGGTGAGGACGAAGAGGACGAAGCTCGCGCTGAGGAATCCCGACGGCAAAAGATACAATTCACTGTCGGTGTAATCTTCACGCTCCCACTTTTTCTCCTCAGCATGGGTAGAGACATGAACCTGTTGGGTGAGTGGGCATCTGCGCACTGGGTTAACTGGCTGATGTTTGGTTTAGCATTACCGGTGCAGGGTTATGTCGCCTGGGACTATTACATCGGCGGCTTTAAGGCACTGCGCAACCGATCCGCCAATATGGATGTACTCGTTGCAATGGGCACATCCGTAGCGTTTTTCTATAGTCTCGTTGTAACGATTGCACTAACAGCGGGCGGGGGGGAACGCTTCGGCGCGCATGTCTATTTTGAGACAGCCGCAGTTATCGTTACGTTGATTAAGTTAGGGAAACTACTTGAAGCACGTGCCAAAGGTAAGATAAACGCAGCCCTCAAAAAACTCCCGAAACTTTTTCCCGAAACAGCGTGCCGCTTAGAAAACGGCGAGGAACAACACGTTCCTATTGAACAGGTCGGTGTTGGAGATGTCCTTCTTGTGCGTCCCGGCGAAAGTATTCCTGTTGATGGTGTGGTGCGCAGCGGCACAAGTGCCATTGATGAAAGCGTCTTCACCGGAGAAAGCGTACCTGTAGATAAGGTACCGGGCGACGCTGTGATCGCGGCGACGATGAATCAGAGTGGCATGCTCACAATGGAAGCCACACATATAGGGGCAGAAACGGCACTTGCCCGTCTTGTCCAATTGGTACGGACAACGCAACAGAGCAAACCTCCCATCCAACGCGCTGCCGATGCAGTCACAAATGTGTTTGTACCTGTTGTCACCGCGATTGCCGTTGTGACGTTTCTCGTGTGGTGGTTTCTCATCGGAGCAGGATTCACCCCGGCAATGCTCCGTTTAGTTGCAATCCTCGTCACAGCCTGCCCTTGTGCATTGGGACTTGCCACCCCGACCGCCGTTATGATGGGAACCGGTATCGGTGCGCAGCGCGGCATCCTCTTCCGAAACGGTGAAGCACTTGAACGCGCTGGGGACTTAACCACAATTGTGCTCGATAAAACAGGCACCTTGACAGAGGGCAAACTCACGCTTACCGATATTCTCACAGATAAAGACGAATCGGAACTCCTACAACTGTCTGCTGCTGCGGAGCGTGGCAGTGAACATCCCATCGGAAAAGCAGTTGTCCAAGCCGCTAAGGAACGTGGACTGGACATCGCTACGCCAAGTGCGTTTGAGGCAGTTGTTGGGCACGGTATCGCTGCACAAGTGGGTGAAAATAGTGTCATCATAGGCAATTTACCCTTAATTCAACAACACAGTGTTCCCACGAACGGATTTGAAGAAGAAGCAGCGCGTCTACAGACTGAGGCGAAAACTGTCCTATGGGTTGCTGTTGATGGGTACGTTGTTGGGCTTTTGGCGGTCGCGGACACGTTGAAACCCGAAGCACAAGCTGCAGTCTCGGAGCTCTACGAACTTGGATGTACTGTAACAATGATGACGGGGGATAACCGCGTTACGGCTGATACGATCGCCAAGGCTGCACGGATTAGCGATGTCATGGCAGAACTCAAACCCGAAGATAAAGCGGCAGCTGTTAAGAAGCTACAGACGGAAAATGGTGGACTCGTTGCAATGGTAGGCGATGGCATTAACGATACCCCCGCATTGGCACAAGCCGATATTGGCATCTCACTCGGCACAGGCACCGATATTGCCAGAGAGACAGCACACGTGACGCTCATGCACAGCGATTTGCGTGGACTCCCAGATGCCATTCGGCTGAGCCGCTCAACGATGCGCACGATTAAACAGAACCTGTTCTGGGCATTTTTCTACAATGTGCTTTTAATTCCTATCGCAGCAGGCGCACTTTATCCACTATCTTTCGTGCCGACAATGTTCCGAGAACTACACCCGATGCTTGCCGCGTTTGCAATGGCATTTAGCAGTGTATCGGTTGTGCTGAATAGTCTGCGGCTCCAATGGAGAAAATCATGATTTCTGATATTACTTACGGTACAATAGTTGAAGGACCTCTCTGGTCCGAACCAGTTCAAGTTTTGGCTTATCAGCCACTTCCAGACGGTGGTTTTCACATTGTTGGGACCCTGACGAATTCACAGACATCTATCAATGAGGAAATTACTACAGTAGAAGCGGATGAATTGCGTCGTGTTACAACACAAGTAGATTTTACAGGTAATGCTCGTCACGCCTTTCTTGGACTTGAGGCGAAACGCTACCGATATGCGGCTCTCTACGATCCAACCTTTGCGATTAGCATCTCAAAGGTTGACCCGCTACCGCATCAGATTGAAGCGGTGTGGCAGGTTCTCAAGCAGACGCGTATCCGCTTTCTCATAGCTGATGACCCGGGATCTGGTAAAACGATTATGGCGGGGCTCATTGCGAAGGAACTTAAACTCCGAAATCAGGTTAAACGTATCTTAATTGTTGCTCCGGGGCACCTAATCACGCAGTGGACACAAGAGATGAAGACACGATTTGAGGAGAACTTTACTCATGTCACGCGTGCCTACGTCAATTCACATCAACATGAAAACGTCTGGCATCGTGAACAACAATTGATTACCTCCATGGATTTTGCTCGCCAAGATGAAATCCGTGAGACAATAGCCAACACTCATTTTGACCTGATTATTGTTGACGAGGCGCATAAGATGGCTGCCGATCAGTACGGTGAAACTAAGAGGTATAAGTTGGGTAAATGTCTCTCTAACTGCACAACACACCTTCTCTTTCTCACGGCAACACCGCATCGGGGCGATTCTGAAAACTTTCGACTTTTCCTCGATTTACTTGAGCCTGGTTTCTTTGCAGATCCAACCCAAGTTCAAGAATCCATTAGAAAGAAGGATAATCCGCTCTTCATCCGGCGAGTAAAGGAAGACCTTAAAGATTTTGAAGGAAAACCCCTTTTCTTACCTCGCCACGTCCAGACCAAACCGTTTCGCCTTGGTGCAGAATCTGAACGCGAAATGGAACTTTATAACGCGCTCTCCGAGTACATCCGTGAGCAGTACAACCGATTTTCTGAGGATTCACAGAAGCGAAACAATGTCGCTTTTGCACTGGTTATCTTGCAACGACGACTTGCCTCCAGTACCTACGCGCTCTGCATCTCACTTCAACGCCGACAAAAACGTCTAACAGAATTACTTGAGAGTGTCACACTTCAAGTGGATACAGCACCGACCGAGCAGCAGCGCGACGAAATAGAAGATCTCGGTGAAGCCGAACGCTGGGAGCGGGAGCAGCAATGGGAAGTCCTCTCCGTTGCCGAAAACAGGGAGGAGTTAGAAGATGAGATCGAGACGCTCAAATACCTTGAACGTAAGGCACAACAGATTATTGACAGTGAAAAGGAAATTAAGCTACAACAATTCAAAAAAGCACTTGATGAACTAAACGGGCAACACTCTAATGAAAAGATTCTCATCTTCACTGAGTACTTTGATACGCTGGATTACCTAGCCCAGAAGGTGAAGGCATGGGGTTTTTCTGTATCCGTCATCCATGGAAAAATGCCACACGAAAAGCGGGTAGAAACACAACAAATCTTTGAAGACGAAACGCAGATCCTCATTGCAACGGAGGCTGCAGGCGAGGGTATTAATCTCCAATTCTGTCACTTGATGATTAACTACGACTTACCGTGGAATCCGAATCGTCTTGAGCAGCGGATGGGACGAATTCATCGCTACGGACAAAAAAACGAGGTTCATGTTATCAACCTTGTCGCGTCCGATACTCGGGAAGGGGCTGTTTTTAACCGCCTCTTTGAAAAACTTGATACCATCCGAGATGCGCTCGGCAGAGATCGCGTCTATGATGTTATTGGAGAACTTTTTCCCAAGAGGAATTTGGCACAACTCATGCTTGAAGCTGCTGCAAGCACACGTAACCATGCCCAACTTCTTGAGGAAATTGACACCACCCTTGATGCTGGACAGTTAAACTTCTTTAAGAATTTCAACGAGGATACGCTTGTCTCGCCTTATATCAACCTGCCTCAAGTAAATGAGCTCCAGCAACAGGCGCGCGAACACGGACTTATCCCTGAATATACACGTGAGTTTTTCCGAAAAACTTTTGAAACTCTCAATCGTACTCTTCATAAACGCCAAGATGGTTTATTTAAAATTGAACGTGTACCTTCCCAAATAGCGAAAATCAGCGAGGACTTGCAGTTCAGGCAGATGTACCCGGCGTTGACACGCGGAAGTTACCCAAAAGTAACGTTTGATAAAGCGCATGCCTCTATAGATCCAACAGCTGAATTCATTTCTTTCGGTCATCCACTTTTTGAAGCAACTGTGCGATATGCCGAACAAACTTACGCCGAAGCTCTCAAAATGGGTGCCTGCTTTGAAGATCCAGATGGTATATATAAGGGGGTTATTGTATTCTATGAAGGTGAAATCCGAGATGGAGCGGAGAATGTAACAGGAAAACGTCTCTTTGCGTTTTATCTCGGTGATGGCTCGGACACTATAAAAAAAGTTAACCCAGTGCTTATCTGGGACTTCCGAGAAGTAGAAGCGGGACCAGTCCGAGAACCCATAGAGATACAAGAACTTGAAGAAAAATTTGGAACACAAGTACGCATTCACTTAGAGCAATATAAGCAAGAGCTTACCGAAGAACGGGAACGACAGGTGAACATCAAAAGAAAATACGGTATCGCCTCATTAGATCAACTCATCCTTAAATTGGATCGTGAACTGCTTGAACTTGGGGCGCGTAGTGAAAAGGGCGAAGATGTCAGATTGGTTACCCAAAACAAGGCGGAACAGAAACGTCACTATGAGGAAGAAAAAGAAAGATTAGAAGAAACATGTCGGCAAGAGGTGACGCTCGCCAGAAAACCACCGACCTTTGCTGGGGCAATTCGCATCATACCTGCTACTCAGGTCGATGATACAGACACTCAACCGTATAACAAATCGGAAATTGAACGGATCGGTATGGAGTCTGCTACGCGTCATGAAGAAAAACAGGGGCACATCGTAGAGGATATCTCGGCAGAGAATCTGGGCTTCGATCTCCGCTCAAAAACCCCGGATGGCAAAGTCCGATGCATTGAAGTGAAAGCTCGCGCGGACCGCGCACCTGTTACGCTCACTTCCAACGAGTGGTTCAGAGCCAAGCAACTCAAGGACGATTACTTTCTCTACGTCGTTCTTAATGTTGCAACGCAACCGGAACTTTATATTATACGGAATCCTGCTAACCAGATAACCGATATAATACAGGTTAAGGAAGTAAGGTATCAAGTTCCACTTTCAGAGATAACAGGAAGTGACAAACTTGCCTAAACGTAAAGGAATCTCTATATCCCGTATTCACTTCTTATCCGTTTTTGGGAAAATTGATTTGCCGCAGAATCATTCAATTGTCCATTTTTCGATCGGATTTTCACCGCTAGGACCGGTAGATGCGGTTTCTTAACCGCACCATAGGTGTCAATTTAAGAAAAAACAACTGTCGCAAATCCAGTCTGGTAGGTTCGGTTTC
>JAPPBX010000111.1 GCA_026702755.1 Candidatus Poribacteria bacterium
TTGTAGCATGATGCACGTCGCATCTGGGCGAGTACGCCGCAAACCTGTTAGGTTGTGCCACCAGAACACTTGTGTTTGCCTGAGAATTTCCATCTCATAGAAGGCATTATGGGCAAAATTGCGTAAGTCCTAAACAATTATGGGCGCGCTTTGGAAGCGGACTTGCCAAAAATCGAAGGGGAAGAAATTATGGTTAAAACATGGCTCATTTTTGTTTTCATGACTGTCTCCTCATGGGGACTTTACGGTGTCTTTCTACATCAGGGACAGGTTTCGATGGCAGATCCCGTGCATGGACGTTACAAAGCGTTTCTCTTTGTCGGACTTGCCTACCTACTCGCGGCTGTCATCGGTTCTGCCTTGATGCTGATCCTTAACGGCTCCGACTGGCAATTTACTGGCAAAGGTGTTTCTTGGTCTTTCGTGGCAGGACTTGTTGGGGCGATTGGCGCATTTGGGGTGTTACTCGCTTTTGGGGCTGGCGGTAGGCCTGCCGTTGTGATGTCGATTGTTTTCGCAGGCGCGCCTATTGTAAACGCTGTCGTCGCGACCCTCTCACATCCGCCTGCCGGGGGCTGGAGTGCTGTCCGATGGCAATTCGTCGCAGGCATCTTGCTCGCTGCACTCGGCGGATGTTTGGTTATGCTTTATAGACCCACTTCATAGCACATCTGCTAACAGCAGCCGTTGCACCTCTAACATTGTTCAGTCGGAGGCCAGCGGCTGTGTTTCTTTCCTTCCCCTTCCGCATATCGGCGCACTTTCAAAACAAAACGCACTTTTTACTATCCTTTTCACATTGCCGGACTCTAATAAGCAAGAAGGGAGCGTTTCATGTCTATAGGCGAAGCTTGCAAGCCGATATTGCAAAGTCAAGAAATAACTGAGATAAGTGATGCCGAGTTGGTCGTCGCGTCACTTGCGGGAAACACATCGGCGTTTGATGTATTAGTCAATCGTTATCGACGCGCGATGTTGACGGTCGCACAGCAGATTGTCCGAAATCCTGCCGATGCAGAAGATGTCGTACAGGACGCGTTTTTGCGTTCTTTTGAGGCACTTCCACAACTCACTGATCTGAACCGGTTTGGGGCATGGCTCCACTCTATTACTCGAAACCGCGCTTTGCGTTACTATAAGAATGCCAGTCGCTATCAACCAGAAGAAGATATGGAACTCCATTTAAATAGAGTCTCAGATACATCACAAGCAGATCCAGCGCGCATTGTAGAACGGGAATTAACGCAAGAGGCTGTCAGAGATGCTATACAAGGTCTCCCAAACGATTATCAAGAGGTCATTCAACTCTACTATTGGGCGGAGATGCCCCAAAAGCGGATTGCTGAATTTTTGTCTATTCCGCTGACGACTGTCAAGTGGCGGTTACACAAAGCGAAGGATCTCCTGAAAACGATCTTGGAAAAACGTGGGTACGGAATGGATATATAACGGATAGGATTTACGCATTTCCTTGGTAGGTGCGGTTTCCTAACCGCACCGATCGCGTGATAGATAGCGGGATTCCGTAATTTTGCGTAAGTCCTGATGGAAGCTATTAGTGGTCAGTTAACCTACAACCACAGAGAGGTAAAAAATATGGAACAGCCGAGACCGAACGAACTCAAAGCACTTTTTCTCATGCTTGAGCACACCGCAAAGATTACGGAGGATGCAGCCCTAACGGATGCCTTTAGAGGGGGCGAACAACGATGCATCTCTCAATTCAATAACGTCCTCAAACGTCTGCGTGACCTGAGTGCTGTGCCTGATGGACTTTTTGAAGAACTTGCAGACGATGCGTCTTTTGGTCAAATCGGAATCGCATGCCATCAGCTCGCAGCATATCTCAACGACGAATTGGACACCGTTTCCGATTTCAAGGGATGGTTCGATAGTTTTTTCGGAAAAAGGTTCGTGGAAAACTTAACAGAGGAACTCACAGATAAACCGTTCAGTGATTTGATTCGGAGAGCAGTCCCAGATTTCTTAACCGAGACCACGCTTGAAGATATAACCGAAGTGTTTCCTGTCGCAGCTGGTGGCAAGTTAACCGTTGATACGGACTTCGGCGCAATTGACGTACAGAGCGCGGAGACTGACACTGTTTCTGTGCGCGTGCAACGTTCCGCACAGTTGAAAGCAGACCGACGGGCAGGAGAAATCCTCAAGAATTTCGATGTCCAGCTGACACACGAGGCATCTGATGTTAAAATCGAAGCAAAATTCAGAGGCTCCGAAAAACAGTGGAAAAAAGCGCAAAAACGTTTAGACATTCAGTTTAGTCTCGTTGTGCCTCGACACTATTCCCTCGATTTGAAAACAGCAGGGGCGGACATTTCCGCTGTTGATATAACCGGAGACGTGAATGCCAAAACAGCTGGAAGCCGACTCCGCCTCGAAAATATAACCGGACATATTCACGGAAAGACCTCAGGTGGGAACATCGAGCTTAAGGCGTTCAACGGCGATGTCGACCTTCAAACGAGCGGTGGCAACGGGTTCGAGCGTGATCTCCGTGGTGCCGTCGTGGAGATCGAGC